>JALTLF010000010.1 GCA_027005735.1 Chromatiales bacterium
CCTGCTCCGCCGCGCTCGGGGGTCGCGCCTGCTTGACAATGCGGACCTCGCCCGCCGGAGGCGCGGCGGGGACCGCCACCACCTGCTTCGGCGGCGTGGCCACCCGCCGGGACCCGGCCGGCGCCGCGCGACTCACGGGCGCGGCGCCGGGTGCCGGTGCGGGGACAGCGGGCGGATCCACCAGGGGAGCGGCCACCGGGGTTGCGGGGGCCACCGCAATGGTATCGGGCACGGGCGCGCCGGGGGGAGCCATCCTGCCCCGGTGGACGATCCCCTGCCAGGCGAGGAGGATCCCCGCGCCGAGCAGCAGGAACAGGCCCAGGCCGCGCGCCAGGCGGCGCCGCGTGGCGGGCGGCGCGCCGTGCGCCGACCAGGCCAGGCCGTCCACGCCGACGGCATCCAGCTTGTCCGCGTCGCGGGATTCGAGGTCACGCAGCATCTGGTTGATGAGACTCATGCTCTACACCCCCAGTTGCAGGTACAGGGCCACGGCCAGGCCGCCCAGCGCGGCGGCACTGGCGCGCAGGCCGAGCAGACGCTGCCAGGCCGGGCGGCGCTCATGGGCATCGGCGGTGTCGCGCACGGCAAGCTTCATGTGCTCGGCGCTGACCACGCGGTTACCACGTCCGTAGGCAGCCATCAGGGCCTTGTGGCAGAGGATGTTGATGAGCCGCGGGATCCCGCGGCTGGCGCGATAGAGCCGACGCATGGCGCGGGGCTGGAACAACAGCGCCCCCTCGTAGCCGGCGGTGCGCAGGCGATGGCCGATGTAACGCTCCAGGCCGCGCTCGTCGATGGGCTGCAGGCAGTAGGAGAAGGTAATGCGCTGGCGCAACTGGCGCACGGCGGGATTGTCGAGGCGCTCTTCCAGTTCCGGCTGGCCGAACAGCACCACCTGCAGCAGCTTGGTCTTCTCGGTCTCGAGGTTGGTCAGCAGGCGCAGCGCCTCGAGGGTCTCCAGCGGCATGGCCTGCGCCTCGTCGAGACACAGCACCACGCGGCGTCCCTGCCGGGTCAGTTCCACCAGGCGGTGGGTGATGAGCTTGAGCAGATGATGCTGGCCGATGTGGCGCGTGATTTCCAGGCCCAGCTCCTCTGCCACGGCGATGTACAGGCCGTAGGGCGTGAGGTAGGGGTTGGGGATGTAGGCCGTGGCGAAATGCTCATCGAGGGTATTGAGCAGCTTGCGGCACAGCAGGGTCTTGCCGGTGCCCACTTCGCCGGTGACCTTGATGAAGCCCTCGCCGGTACGAATGGCCACCAGCAGGGTATTCAGCGCGTCGGCATAGTGCCCGTAGGGAAAGAAGTAGCCCGTGTCCGGCGTCAGGGAGAAGGGCAACTCTCGCAGACCAAAGTGTTTCTGATACATACCGGTTTACCTGTGTGCCTGGCCGCGCTGTGCTGCCGGCCTCGCCATGTCTGTCACTCTGTGGCCGGCGCCGCCGCCGGCCCGCCCAGGCTGCGCATGTTGCGTCGCGCCTGGCGGATCTGTTCGCTCCACTGGCGGCCGGTGTCATCGACGATGATGGGCCGCAGCAGGATCACCAGTTCGCTCTTGCGGATCCGGTCGCGCCGCTGGCGGAACAGGCCACCCACCACGGGAACGTCACTGAGGCCCGGCACCGCGGCGCGATCCTCGTTGACGGTGTTCTGCATCAGGCCGCCGATGACGATCACCTGGCCGTTGCGCGCGCGCACGATGCTGTCGGATTCACGGATGGAACTCACCGCCAGCGGCACGCTCAGCGTGGTGGTGGTGGACAGGCCGATGTCCTTGATGCGCTCCACCACCGTGCTCACCGTGGGGTGGATGTGCAGGATGATCTCGCCGTCCTCGCTGATCTGCGGGATGACATCCAGTGCCACGCCGGAGAAGAAGGGCGTCAGCTCCACGTTGTTCTGGATGGTGGTGGTGGCGGTACCGGTGTTGGTATTGCTCTGGATGTCGGTGATGAAGAACTCGTCGGTGCCCACCTTGATGACGGCCTTCTGGTTGTTGACCGTGGACACCCGCGGGCTGGAGAGCACCTGTACGTCGCCCTGGGTCTTGAGCAGTTCGATGAAGGCGGTGAAGTCGCCGGCGATGTTGACCGCCGCGGTGAACACGCCGCCGAAGGCGGAGGTGGCCGTGCCATCGACGGCGGTGGGTGCCAGCGGGTTGAGGTTGCCGGTATTGCCGTCGATGATGCTGCTGCCGTCTTCGAAGTAGCTGCCGCCGCCGGTCTGGCCAAGAATGAGGTTGTCGGTGGCATTGCCCACCAGGCCGGCCCAGTTGATCCCCGCCTGGTAACCGTCGCTCAGCGAGACCTCGAGGATCTTGGCCTCGAGGATCACCTGGCGTTGTACCACGTTCTGGGTGGATTCCAGGTAGGCCGCCACGTCGCGCAGCTCGGAGGTCAGGGCGCGCACCACCACCAGCCCCGACTGGGGACTGACCACCACGCTGCGGCCCTCGCCGTTGCCGACGATGGCGCTGACGGCGGTATGCAGGTCGGCCCAGAAATCGGATTCCGAGGCGGTACGGATCTCGCTGCCCGGCACGGCCCGGCGCTGCGAACCGCTGCCGACGTTGCCGCCCGTGTTGCCCACCGCGGCGGTGGCGGTATCCTGTCCCGGCGTGTAGTTCTCGGTCACCTGGCCGGAGGAGACACGCATGTTGGAGCGACCGGTGCGCACGATATCGAGATAGTTGACCCTGAAGATGCGCGTGCGCATGACATCCGGAAAGACGTGAAAGGCGCCGTTGCGGAATTCGAAGTCGTAACCGAAGACATCGCGCACGGTCTCCATGACCTGCGGCACGGTGACATTCTTGAGATTGAGCGTGATGCGACCCTTTACCTTCGGGTGCACCACCATGTTGTAGGGCGTGCCCTCCACCAGTTGCATGAAGAACTGGCGCGCCGGGGCGCGGTTGACCTGCAGGTCGAAGCGGTTTTCTGACGGTGCCTGCGCGCCGGGGCGCACCGGCAGGCTGATGCGCGGCAGCAGGGCGTTGTCGATGTCCACCTCCGGCTGCGCGCCAGCTGCGTCCGCCTCGGCCAGCGCCGCGTTGTGGCCGAGGCTCTCTTCCAGCGCCGCGTCGATGAGATCGAACTGGCTGGGACGCGGCCCCTCGCTGGCGCAGGCGGACAGCAGGGCCGCGGCCAGCGCGAGCAGGAAGTTCTTGACAGGGTATGCAGGTGATCTCATGACGGCTGTTTCACTGTTGGTTTCTTGTTGAAGCGCACACGTCCATGCAGATAGATGTTGAATTCGCCCCGCTTGCCGCGCAGCCGCACCATGGCCGGCTGGATGGCCAGCACGCGGGCGCCATTGATGCGATCACCCACCACCACCGTGCGACCGTTGATCATCGCCGAGCGCCGCTCGGGCGAAATGAGCGTGGCATTGAGTTGCCAGCGCGGCCTCGCCGCGGGGGCGCCACCGCCGGCCGGCGCGCGCAGGCCCGGCGGCCGCGTGGGATCACCGGCGGCCGGCGCGGCAAGCGGCAGCGCAAGCGCGAGCAGCGCGACGCCCAGGTACCCGTGGAGCCCGTTGGCGGCCCTAGACACCGATCCAGCCCTCGCCAAGGCTCAGGGTATAGACGGTGATCACCACCCGCGCCTGCGGGTAGTCCTCCACTTCCAGCGCCACGCCGTCCCAGTAGAACTCCCAGGGCAGCTTCTCCAGCGCGCGCAGGTAGGCCATGGTGTCCATGTAACTGCCGCGAAACTCGATCTCGAGGCCATGGCGGTAGAGCATGGGCGGCGTCTCCGGCGAGCCTTCCGGATCGGCCACCACCACCGCCTCCTCGCCGTCCGCCGCCGGCTCGTCGAGCAGTGGCTGCGGGGCGAGGCTGCGCACCTGGTAGAGCGACAGGCGGGTGTCCTGGCTTAGCACCTCTTCCAGGGCGCGCGCCATCTGCGCCGGCTGGATGAAGCCGCGCATGCGGGCCTGGAGGCGCTCGTCGAGTTCCGCGTTGACACGCGAGAGCGTCTCCAGCTTCGCGCGCAGCTCGACATTGGGATCGTTTTCGTTGCGCTCGCGCAGCACGGCGATCTCGGTGCGCTGCGCCTGCACCTGCATCCGCATGTCCTTCATCTCCCGCTCGGCGCGCACCGTGGCGGCCACCAGCGGATCGACCACCAGCAGTTGCACGGCGCTGAACATCACCACCGCGATGAGCAGGGCGATGATGCCGCGCTCACGCAGGCTCAGGGCGTCATAGCGCCCGCGCCATTCCTGGAGACGCGCCGCCAGCTTCATGAGGCACCCTCCGCCGGTACGCTGTAGTCGCCCTGGGTGCTGAGATCGAACAGGATGTTGCCCGGATGCCGCTCGTCACGCTGCATGAGGAAACGACGAAACTCGGTGCCGAGAAAGATCTTTTCCGCCGACAGGCGCTGGATGAGACGCGGCACCAGTTCCGGCTCCAGCGTCGCGCCGCGCACTTCGAATTGCTCGCCGCCCCGGGCGATGTTCAGGCCGGTGAGCCACAGCCCCTCGATGCGCTGGCGCGAGAGGGCGGCGAAATACTCGGCGAAGCCCCGGGCGTTGCCGAAGCTCTGATCCGTGAGGGCGTCAATGACCCGTCGCTTGGCCGCCACGCGACGGGTCAGGCGCGCCACCTGACGGCGCAGTCCCTCGTCGATGGCGCGCGGCGGCAGGGTCTGGCGCACCTCGGCCAGTTCCCGCGCCACCGCCTCGCGTGTCGCGCGCAGCGCCTCATGATCCCGCGATGCGGCATAAAAACTCCAGAAATTCAATGCACTATAGGCCACCAGGACGAGCGCCAGCACGCCCATGCCACGCAGCAGCACGCCGCTGTCCAGCGGTTCCTGCCGCGGACGGAACATGTCCTGGTACAGATTGATCTGTTGTGCCTGTGTCGGGTTCATGGCGCTGTTCTATGTGCTTGTGCGCTTCCACGGATAGTCTGCAAAAACCGGGCCGTTCCAGCGGAAATCCCGGCCCCGCGATGAGACGGACGTTTCACGAGCCGGCTCCCGCATCCCCAGCAACCCGCAGCGCAGCGCCGATGGCGATGAGGCAGCGCCCCTGCTGGGCGCGATCCACCTCCGCGGGCACCTGCAGCACCTCGGCGAGATCCAGCCCGCGCACCCGCGCGGCGAGATTGGCGGTGAGATAGTCCTGCAGGCCGGCAACCGAGCGCGCCGTGGGCCCCAGCACCAGGGTGCCCACCGGCGGCTGGCCGAAGTGGCTCTCGTAGTAGTCCAGCGAACGCTGGATCTCCAGCACCACGCCGTCGAGGAGCTGTTGCTGCTCGGCGGAGACCACGTCCAGGCTCAGTACCTCGCCCTCGTCCCCGCCTTCGGTGTCGGATACCTCGAAGCCTTCCCCGGGGAGCAGGGCATCGAGCCCCGTGTCCAGGCGCCGCGACAGATACAGGGTGCCGCCGCGTGTGATGGTGAACAGACCGTCGCCGCCGCGCAGGCTGAGCATGGCCACGCCGCCCTCGTCCTCGGGCAGCAGGCCGGCGAGGTTGCGCTGGGCCATCTCCGGGATGTCCACCACCTCGAGGGCGAAGCCCGCCTGCTCCAGGCGCTGGATCTGCCCACGCACCACATCCTGGCGCGCGGCCACCACGTAGACCATATCGCTGCGCCCGCCGGGAATGCCGAGCACGTCGATGACGGCCTCCTCCACCGGGAAATCAATGAGATCGCGGATCTTCCACTGTACCGCGCCGCGCAACTCCTCGTCCGCCACGGGGGGCTTCTCCAGCAGCAGCAGGCTGAAATCCCCCGCGCCGAGGACCGTGCTCACCGGGTAGCCAGTAAGTGCCCGCTCACCGGCCACAGCCCGCAGCACCTCGTCCAGCGTGGTGGGTGCGCTCACCGGGTAGTGCCGGCACAGGCGCAACTGCGGCGTGTCCTGGCTGCGATCCACGCAGGCCACCGCCACCCCGTCGGGCTGGATGCTCACCGCCGCGAACCCCCGTGCCGAAGATTTCTTCTTTTTACCCAGTCCGAACAAGGCGCTTCCTCCGCGTCACTCCCGCAGGCGTTAACGGCACGCCCGCCCACAACCTTAACAAAAAGCTGTAAAAAGACGCGCCATGTGATTGTTTTTTAAATTAAAGCAGGCCTGAACTGTGAATTCAAGCACGCTTTGGGGGTGAAGGGGCGGAAGTCCTCAGGAGGCGATTGCCCCCGGGCACCGACGCATGCCGACTCGACGGGCATGCCAGAGTACCAGGTCCCGGAACCAGGCCGCCGTCTCGGGGCTGAAGGAGATCCGGATTTCCTCGTATTCGAAGGCGGTGCGCACGGCCACCACGCTGGCGGAGACGGCTGCAAGCTCGCATGTATTCAAGTCAACTGGCATGGACCGCGCAGAACACCGGATCGGCCTCAGCGCGATTCATCCTTCCGGGCTTTAACGGCGGCATATATCAGCCTGTTGACGAACGAAAATTCTTCTTCCTCGAAATAATAGGGGATGCGCACCATGTGATAGGCCATTTTCAGGTAAAGGGTTTTCCCCCGATAAAAAATGTCCTCAAACTTGTCCAGGCGAAAAGTATATGTCGATGGAAAATGCCTCAAATAAAAACAACGCGAATCCAGGATCAGGTAAACCGGGATGAATGACCCCACATAGGGCCGCATGATTTTATAGATAAAGAAAACAAAGATGGGCAGACTCAGCACCCATGATTCGCCTGACAGTGAAAACAGCCACATAAACAACCCGATCACGCCAAGATAGAAAAGAGGGTACTTGATGGTCCACGGACGTGGCGGCAAGCGCAACCGGATCTTGTCACCATCCACATCCAGCCTGAAGCCACTGTTCGGTGGTAGCCTGGGCAGATCGGCAAAAGGCGAGACGGCCGCCGAGACCTGATCAGTCGCTTCCTCGTCGAACATGTCCGAAATGTCATACCGGTTCTCGTATTGTCGCAGGTTTTCCGTGACCGTGGTTTCCAGTTCCTCCCGCTCGAATTTCTCCTCCAGGCTTTCCTGCAAGGTCCGACCGCTGCTCAGGCGATTTTCCAGCGGCAGATCCAGCATCCGCGCAAGCGCCTCTGCCAGCCGCCTGGCCTTGTCGATAGAGGTATAGGCACTGATTTCGAATTCCCTGTTCTGATCGATCAGGTTGATCATGTAACGCATCTGCCATTTGCCGGACACCTGGCGCCTCCCGCTATCAATCGCGACGCGCTCCGGTTCACCAAAAGACCTGCAACTATTGATAATAGGCATCCCCAGGACCAGCCAGCGGTCACATATCTGCCTCCTGTCGCCATCGACGCGGGTGACGGCATTCATGCTGAGCAGGGCAACACTTGCCAGAAACAATATCAGCAATGGACCACCATCCCAGGACGGGAGACTCAGGACGAAACCAAAGAGGAGAATGGCCCCAAAGGCCTTGAAACCACACCCGGACGAGACCGGGAAGCTCACCACGCGCTTCATTGTTAACCTTGATGATTCACTCCCTGAAATATTTTCTGAACGATTTTCTTACATGCTCGACAGGTAATCCAGCGCAAGGGCGGCGAACACCGCCGCGCCCAGCCAGTTGTTGTTGAGGAAGGCCTCGAAACAGCGTGCCGGGTCGCGGTCGCGGATGAGGAATTGCTGGTAGGCGGCGTACACACCGGCGATGATGACGCCGAGGTTGTACACCCAGCCCAGTTCCGCCTGGCGGCCGAAGAGGTAGAGTCCCAGGAGGAACAGCACCTGCAGGATAGCGATGATGACGCGGTCGGCATCGCCGAAGAGGATGGCGGTGGACTTCACACCGATGCGCAGGTCTTCCTCGCGATCGGCCATGGCGTACATGGTGTCGTAGGCCACGGTCCACACCACGGTGGTGGCATACAGCAACCAGGCAACGGGCGGCACCGCGCCGGTCTGTGCCGCAAAGGCCATGGGCACCGCCATGGCAAAGGCCGCGCCCAGCACCACCTGCGGCAGGTGGGTGATGCGCTTCATGAAGGGATACACCGCCGCCAGCGCCACCGCGGCGAAGGAAAGGTAGATGGTCAGGCGGTTTAGCAACAGCACCAGCGCAAAAGCCATCAGGCACAGCACCGTGAACAGCACCAGCGCCTCGCGCACCGACACGCGCCCGGCGGTGATGGGGCGGTCGTGGGTGCGGCTCACATGGCGATCGATGTGGCGGTCGGCGATATCGTTGATGACGCAACCGGCCGAGCGCATGAGCACC
>JALTLF010000011.1 GCA_027005735.1 Chromatiales bacterium
GGGCATACGTGCCGTCCAATACCCCATCACGCACAGGGAGAACAGACCATGATCGGAAAGAAAAACATCGTTTTCGGTTTTCTCTACCTGGTAACCACCGCCTCGCTGGGTTTCCTTATGATCGACAAGTACGACGATTTTGGTGCGGCCCTGACTGAAAAGCAGTCCACGGTAGGGCGTATCCAGCAGTTGAAGGAAAACGATTTCGAAGAGGACCTGGAGCCGCTTTCCGCGGCGCAGATCGCAAAGGCCAACAGCGATGCCATCCTTTCCCTCAACAGGTTGCGCAATGAGGAAATGGGCATCGATCTGGTCAAGGGCGGACCTCACACCCACGGTAACCTGGAGTCCCTGCTCAACATTGCAGCCGGCGTGGTGCTCATGTTCATCGCCGTGGCGCCCTGGTTCAAGCAGCTCATCAGCTGGTTGTTCATCCTCGGCGCGGTGTTCCACTCGGGCATGCTCTATCTCAGCCGGGTGTTCGATCAGTCCTGGGCCGAGATCCCGCTCTACGCCGGTCCGCCCCTGATGATTGCGGCGCTGCTGGCCATCGGTATCGCCGCCTGGATGGGTCTCCGCGGTGAGGTGGTGCGCGACGGCTGATGGACACGGCAGGCCAACGACAATGAGAACGCTGTACCCGCCCATCAAGCCGTACCACGAGTTCTATCTGGACGTGGATCCGCCCCACCGTATTTACGTGGAGGAATGCGGCAGGCCCGACGGCCTGCCGGTGCTGTTCGTGCACGGCGGGCCGGGTTCGGGTTGCGAGACTTACCACCGGCGTTTCTTCGACCCGGAGATCTATCGCATCATCCTCTTCGACCAGCGCGGCGCGGGGCGTTCCACGCCTCACGCGGAGCTGGAGGGCAACACCACCCAGGCGCTGGTGGCGGACATGGAATCCCTTCGCCAGCACCTGGGCATCGAGCAGTGGGTCTTGTTCGGCGGATCCTGGGGCTCCACCCTGTCGCTGGTGTATGCCGAGACCCACCCCGAGGCGGTGCTGGGGCTCATCCTGCGCGGGATCTTCCTGTGCCGCGAGCGCGAGATCGACTGGTTCTACCAGGAAGGGGCGAGCCGCGTGTATCCCGACTACTGGCAGGACTTCATCGCACCCATTCCGCCGGCGGAACGCGATGAAATGGTGGCGGCCTATTACAAGCGGCTTACCGGCGAGGACGAGATCGCGCGCATGCAGGCGGCGCGCGCCTGGTCGGCCTGGGAAGGCCGCACCTCGACGCTGGTGGCGCGGCAGTCGGTGCTGGATCACTTTACCGATCCCCGCACCGCGCTGGCCCTGGCGCGCATCGAATGTCACTACTTCGTCAACCACATCTTCCTGCCGGAAAACGACATCCTCAACAACATCGAGAGGATCGCCGCGATCCCCGGCATCATCGTGCAGGGGCGCTACGACATGGTGTGTCCCATGGAAAGCGCCTGGGACCTGCACCGCGCCTGGCCCATGTCGGATCTCGACATCATTCCCGAGGCCGGCCACTCCGCCAGCGAGGCGGGCATCGTCGATGCGCTGGTGAAGGCCACCCACGAGATGGTGAGGCGCGTGAAGTGATCGCCCTGCTCCAGCGCGTGACGCAGGCGCGGGTGGAGGTGAGGGGCGAGAACATCGGCGAGATCGGCCCCGGCCTGCTGGCGCTCATCGGCGTGCAACGCGGCGACGACGAGGCGGCCGCCACGCGGCTGGTGGAGCGTGTGCTGGGCTACCGCGTGTTCGCCGATACCGAGGGCCGCATGAACCTCAGTGTCACGCAGATCGACGGCGGTCTCCTGCTGGTGCCCCAGTTCACCCTCGCCGCCGACACCCGCAAGGGCATGCGCCCGAGCTTCACCCCCGCCGCGGACCCCGAACAGGGCGAGCGCCTGTTCCAGGTGGTGGTGGACGCCGCCCGCGCGCGCTGGGGCAAGGTGGCCACGGGCCGTTTCGGTGCCGACATGCAGGTGAGCCTGACCAACGACGGGCCGGTGA
>JALTLF010000012.1 GCA_027005735.1 Chromatiales bacterium
GCCACCAGGGCCTGGCGGGGATCGCTGAGGCCGTTGTCCGCCAGCTGGGCCTGCCAGGCCTGCCACAGGGTGTGCACCATGCGCGCCTCGTGGCCGAGCCCCTCGGGCGAGACGGCCAGGCTGTCCACGCCGTAGGCCGCCGCCAGGCGCGCCTCGAAGTCCGCGGCCGCCTCCGGCAGGGATATCCGGTTCAGCGTCAGGGCATCGAAGAGGCTGATGAGGCCGTCGGCCACCGCCCAGGGGTTGGCGGCATTGAGCAGGCGGGGATACTGGCGCAGGGCCTCCACCAGCACCAGCAGGCGGGCGTGGGGGTTGCACGGCGGCCTGCCGTCCCCCGGCGGGGCGTGGCGCTGCAGCCAGGTGGCGGGGGTGGTGATGCGCGGGCCGAGCAGGGCGGCGTAGCCCGCCCGCGCGGCATCGGCGAGCAAGCAGCGGCGCAGGCCGCGCGCGGCGGCGGGATCGGGCAGGAGAATGTTGACACCGCTGAGGTCGGGCAGCGCGTCGGCGTGGTGGTCGAGGATCAGGGCGCTGAGGCGCGCCAGGGGATCGTCGTCCCAGGCGACCCAGTGAAGATGGCCGGGGTGGGCGTCAGGCACCGGGGTGACGGGGCGGCCTGCCGGGACGCATCAGCGCTCCAGGTACTTGAGCTTGTCCTTGACCCCGTCCCATTGCTCGGCGTCGGGCAGTGGGTCCTTCTGCTGGGTGATCACCGGCCACTCGCGGGACAGCTCCTCGTTGAGGGCAAGGAATTCCTCCTGGCCCTCGGGCAGGTCGTCCTCGGCGAAAATGGCCTCGGCGGGACACTCGGGCTCGCACAGGGTGCAGTCGATGCATTCGTCGGGATCGATGACGAGAAAGTTGGGCCCTTCGTGGAAGCAGTCCACCGGACAGACTTCGACACAGTCGGTGTACTTGCACTTGATACAGTTCTCGGTCACCACGTAGGTCATCGCGTACTCCCTGGATCACACTGGTAAACGGTTCGCGTCCGCCGCCCGGCGGCTCAGGAGGCGTATGTTAAAGGCAATTCCGTCGTCCCGCCACCGTGGACCCGGCGCCGGGGGAAGGCATGCGCAAAAACCTTGCGCTGGATCAGCTCAGGCGTCGGCCTCGGCCTCGGCGCGCAGGCGGTAGAGGAGATCGAGGGCCTCGCGCGGGCTGAGGCTGTCGGGATCGAGGGCCAGCAGGGCCTCGCGCAGGGGCGCGTCGGCGCTCGCCGGCGCGGCGGGGGGAGGCGCCGCCGGCGCGGGCACCGGCGGGGCCGCGTCGAGATCCCGTGCGCCGTTGGCGTTTTCCAGCTGGGCCAGGCGCGCGCGCGCCTCGTCGATGACCGCCGCGGGGATCCCCGCCAGCGCCGCCACGTGCAGGCCGTAGCTGCGGCTCGCCGGTCCGGGGCGCACGCGGTGCAGGAAGACCACCTCGCCGTCGTGCTCGGTGGCGTCGAGGTGCACGTTGGCGCAACAGGGCAGTGTCGCGGGCAGCTGGGTGAGTTCGAAGTAGTGGGTGGCGAAGAGGGTGAGGGCGCGGATGCGCCGTGCCAGGTCCACCGCGCAGGCCCAGGCCAGGGCGAGGCCGTCGTAGGTGGAGGTGCCGCGGCCGATCTCGTCCATCAGTACCAGGCTGCGTTCGCTGGCGTTGTGCAGGATGTTGGCCGCCTCGGTCATCTCCACCATGAAGGTGGAACGTCCCGCGGCGAGATCGTCGGCGGCGCCGATGCGCGTGAAGATGCGATCCGGCGGCGACAGGCGCGCAGCGCGGGCGGGCACGAAACTGCCCATGCAGGCGAGGATGGCGATGAGCGCTGTCTGGCGCATGTAGGTGGACTTGCCGCCCATGTTGGGGCCGGTGATCACCAGCATGCGCGTGTCCTCGTCGAGGTGGATGTCGTTGGCGGTGAAGCACGGGCCGTCGCGCTGTACCGTTTCGATCACCGGGTGGCGTCCCCCTTCGATGTGCAGCAGGGCCTCGTCGCAGAGTTGCGGGCGCACATAGTCCAGCGTCACGGCGCGCTCGGCGAGGGTGGTGAGGGCGTCCAGCTCGGCGAGGGCGGCGGCGCAGTCCTGCAAGGGCGCCAGTTGTTCGGCGAGGGTGTCGAGCAGTTCCGCGTAGAGGCGCTTTTCCAGCGCCAGCGCCCGTTCACCGGCGGACAGCACGCGGTCCTCGTGTTCCTTGAGCTCGGGGGTGATGTAGCGCTCGGCGGCCTTGAGGGTCTGGCGGCGCTGGTAGTGCGCCGGCACGCGCTCGCTATGGCTGCGCGAGACCTCGATGTAGTAACCGTGGACGCGGTTGTAGCCCACCTTGAGGTTGGCGATGCCGGTACGCTCGCGCTCGCGCAGCTCCAGTTGCGCGAGGAAGTCGCCGGCGCTGGTGTGCAGGGCGCGCAGCTCGTCCAGCTCGGCGTCATAGCCTTCGGCGATGACGCCGCCATCGCGCACCAACATGGGCGGCGAGGCCACGATGGCGCGCTCGAGGAGCTTGCAGAGTTCCGGGAATTCGCCGATGCGCCGCGCCAGTTGGGCGAGCAGGGGCGTATCGTGGCGGGCCAGTTGCGCCTGTACCCCGGGCAGGCAGCCAAGGGAGTTGCGCAGGGTGGCGAGATCGCGCGGGCGCGCCGAGCGCAGGGCGAGGCGGGCAAGGATACGCTCGATGTCGCCGATGGGCCTGAGGGCGGCATGCAGGGCGGCGTGGTGATCCTCGGCCACCAGCGCGGCGACGGCGTCCTGGCGTCGTAGCAGCGGCTCGCGCTGGCGCAGGGGGCGGCGCAGCCAGCGGCGCAACTGGCGGCTGCCCATGCAGGTGGCGCAGTGATCGAGGACGGCGGCCAGGGTGTGGGCCTCGTTGCCGGCGAGGCTGCTCTCCAGTTCCAGGTTGCGGCGCGTGGCGGCGTCCATGAAGACGCTCTCCCCGGGCTGCTCCACCCGCGGCGGTCGGATGTGGGTGGGGATGCCGGTCTGGGTGGTCGCCACCCAAGCGAGTACCGCGCCGGCGGCGGCCAGCGGGGCGCCCATGTCCTCGCAGCCGAAGCCGTGCAGGTCGTTGACGCCGAAATGTTCGCACAGGCGGCGCCGCGCGCCGTCGATATCGAAGTACCAGCCCGGCTGGCGGCGCAGGGCGTAGCGGCGCTCGACCTCGTCGGGCAGGTTCGCCTCGTCCATCACCAGCAACTCGGCGGGTTGCAGGCGTTCCAGCTCGGCGAGCAGGCCGTCCTCGTCACCCGCCTGCAGCAGGCGGAAACGGCCGCCGGCGAGATCCAGCGCGCTGATCCCCCAGCCCTCCTCGTCATGGCAGGCCGCCGCCAGCAGCTTGTCGCGGCGTTCCTCCAGCAGGGCCTCGTCGGTGAGCGTGCCGGGGGTGACCACCCGCACCACCTTGCGTTCCACGGGGCCCTTGCCGAGGGCGGGATCGCCGATCTGTTCGCAGATGGCCACCGCCTCGCCGAGGCGCATGAGGCGGGCGAGGTAGTTCTCCGCCGCGTGCCAGGGCACCCCGGCCATGGGGATGGGTTCGCCGGCCGACTGGCCGCGCGCGGTGAGGGTGAGATCCAGCAGCTCGGCGGCGCGGCGGGCGTCGTCGTAGAACAACTCGTAGAAATCGCCCATGCGATAGAACAGCAGCGTGTCGGGATAGTCGGCCTTGATGCGCAGGTATTGCTGCATCATGGGGGTATGGGCGTCGAGGTTGGGCAGGCTGGCACTCATCGAAGGGCAAGTGTAACGAATGTGCCGTCAGATTGACCAGCGGGGCAAGTTGTGTTTTTCTAGCCGTCAGATGCGCCATATCAGGGGAAAGGGGAGCGAGAGAGGAACATGCCGCGGGACTACGACGAAAAACGTGATTTTTTCCGTGTCACGGTGGATTGCAGCCTGACCTATCGCGTCGAGGAAGGCGGCGCGGAGCAGGCGGGGCTGGCGAAGAACCTCAGTGGCCGCGGCATGATGTTCATCGCCGAGGAAGAAGTCCCGGTGGGCAGCATGCTGGAAGTACACATCGTCCCCGAGGCCGAGGTCACCGCGCCGCTGCATGCCACCGTCAAGGTGGTGCGCGCGGACAAGCAGAAACGCGGCGAGGGCTACGAGATCGGCGCCATCATCAAGCAGGTACTCGACTAAGGCGTTCCGGCAGGACGCCGGCGCCCGCCGCCTGCGCGGGTAGTGGGTCTTCATCGCGGGAGGTGAGCCATGCCGACCATACCCGATGACAGGGAACTCGATCGCCTGGCGATGAGGGTGGGCGATCACCTGCATCTCCTGCACCGCCGGCTGGCCACCGCCGAGTCCTGTACCGGCGGCTGGATCGCCAAGATCCTCACCGACATTCCCGGCAGCTCCTCGTGGTTCGAGCGCGGGTTCATCACCTACAGCAACGAGGCCAAGCAGGACATGCTGGGCGTGGACGCGGCGCTGCTGGCGCGCCATGGCGCAGTCAGCGAGGCCTGCGTGACGGCCATGGCGGAGGGCGCGCTGGACAACAGCCGCGCCGACTACACCGTGGCGGTCAGTGGTATCGCCGGACCCGGGGGCGCGACGGTGGATAAGCCGCTCGGGCTGGTGTGGCTCGCCTGGGCCGGTGGCGGGGAGACCATCGCCGATCAGCATGTCTTCAGCGGAGATCGCGAGGCGGTACGCCGCCAGGCGGTACAGGAGGCGCTGGCGGGCCTGCTGGCGCGCCTGCCGGCGCGCTGAACTACTATTCCTCGATGCGGCCGGGCCGCCGCAGGATGAACTGGATGATACGTTTGATCAGGCGGCCGCTCATGACGAGGAAGGGCCAGGGATCGCGCCAGGAGAACCACGCCGCCTCCTGCAGCTTGCGGAAGGACTTCAACCATTCGCCAAAACTCAGTGAACCTTCCTTGAAGTAGTAATAGGTCGCGATGATGTCGTGGTTCTCGATCATCCAGCGGCGTCCCTCGCGCGGCACCACCTCGAATTGCTCCTGGCCGGTCAGGTCGAGATAGAGACTGCGGACGACGTCCATGTTGTTTTGCGCGACGAAGATGCGGAAGGCCTGGCCGACACGCGGGTTGATGTCGAGCACCTTGTACTTGCCGTCACGGGGGTCGAGGCGGTAGCCGATGTCGAGGATGCCCTTGTAGCCGATATCCTTCATGAAGCGCGTGGTCAGCTCGGCAACGTCGGGGTGCCAGCGACACTCGCCCAGCGAGGCGCTGCCGATGTGGATGGGGTACTGGCGGATCTTGTGTCCGGTAAAGGCGGCGAGGCAGTCGGAGTTGCCGTCGAAGTAGCCGTTGAAGATATATACCTGGTCGTCGCCGCCGGGAATGAATTCCTGGATCATGAGGTTGGGATCGTCCGGGTCTTCAAGCTCGTCGTACCACTTGAGCAACTCGTCCGCGTCATGGACGATGAGCATCTTCTTGCCGGTGCGTTGCATCAGCTTGTGGCCATACACCGCCTTGAGCATGATGGGGAAAATGCCGGTCTTGATGTATTCCTCCACCTCGCCGCGGTTTCTGGGGAAAAGCGTCTTTGCCGTGGGTACATCGTTTTCCAGCGCGATGTCGAACATGGTGGCCTTGTTGATGATGCGTTCCATGAGGTCCACGTCATTGGCCGGGAAGAGAAAGTATTCTTTCAGTTGCTCGGCATAGCGGCAGACGAACACGCCGGTGATGTCCGAGGTGGGGATGAGGATCGCCTTGCGGTCCAGTGATCTGCCAAGCTCGAGCAGGAAGTCGAGGTATTCTTCCGGCCGCTCCTCGTCGAACCGCTGGATGTGCTTGTGGCGGCAATAACGCGACAGCATGCCCGCGGCACGAGGGCTTTCATCGACGCCATGGAGTTCCACGCCAAGCTGACCAAGGCTGCGCATGATGGTCAGCCCGCCCAGCTTGTTGTTGATGACGACGACGGGTGTCGAGGTATCCTTGATTCTGATGTTTGCCATGCAGGAGTCCTGATCGGTTTTTCTTCTTCAGCTTACGGGATGTCCTGCCACCGGTACCAGCTTGCCGTCCTGCCAGGCGGGTACGATATCCAGGTCATCGATGTGATGCAGTACGAACTCGAGGTCATGGACCTGACCGGAACGCTTGAGGTATTCCGCGCTACGGCCGTTACGCAGGGAAGCCAGTTCGGCATTCGCCCAGCGATCGACGATGTCCGAGGTTTTCTGGTCGGCGGCGACGAAGCCGTGTTCCATGAGTTTCCCGGCGATCCATGAACAGCCGATCTGATCCTCGCGGCGGAATTCGCCGCGCGTCCCAGCGCCCAGGACGGCCACCTTGTCGTGTTTCTCTGCGACGTAGGCGGCGACGGCGGAAAAATTGCGAAAGCATCCGACATAGAGCCCCGGCGCACCGATGGCATTGACCAGCAGGCGGGTGCCGGAGGAAGACACCAGCACGATGGGACGGTGATCCTCGGTGAAGTAGCCCGAGGGGATCTGCGTCAGGGCGGCGATCTGTACCGGGCTGTTGGTGAGGTCGAAACCGTAGGGTACGTTGCCGCCCAGTTCGCCGGCGAAGATGGGGTCCACCAGGTTTTCGGCGAGGATGAAGGCCTCGTCGGTGGTCTGCGCGGGATAGACCTCGCGTCCCAGGCTGACGGCCGTGGTCGCCGTGGTCGAGGCGCGGATGACATCGACGACGATGACGGCGTGATCCTGCTTGTAGTGGGCGGCGCTCTCCGGCAGGTGATCGATGACGACTTGCTTGCTCATGAACTATCCTTTGGGGCGGAGATTGTCGTGCTGGAAGGCGTCGGAGTGCAGCCCGCGGCGATAGATCTCGACGCGCAGCAGTTCCTCGATGCGCACGTTACACAGGTGAACCTGCGGGCCGAAGTGGTTGAGCATGGCGAACTGGCTCTGCTTGTTGGGGGCCTCGAAGAGTACCGCATCGAAACCGAACTCCGTGACGAAGCGATCCGCGCCCTCGCTGTTGAATTCCCCGGAATCACTGAACAGGCCCACGTCGGCGGCGCTCTCGCGCGCCTCGACGACGATCTGCCGGGCGCCGGCATCGAGCCACTCCTTGCTCTGGTCGATGATCTCGTCGAGGATCTCGGGCGTGAAGGCGCCGCCGTGTTTTTCACCCACCTCGAACTGGATCTCCAGACCGCGTTCCTCGGCCATGCTGATCAGCTGGCGTGGCGTCTGCTTGAGTTCCGTGAAGCCCTCGCCGCCCTCGATGCGGGTGAAGCCGATGTCGGCGCAGAGATCGAGATATTCCTCGACGCGGTCGAAATAGGAGGCCACCTCGTACATGCCACCGCCGGTGCAGGTGGGCACATTGAGACGGCGCGCGGCGTCCACCTTGCGGCGCGTGGCCTTCTCGTCGGCGATCAGCCAGCAAGCCATGGAAATCTTGAGGATGGAGATCAGGTGGGCGCTCTGTTCCAGGTGACTCTCCAGGGTGACGGGATCGTAGCCGGGGTCGAAGGGGCAGGTACAGGGCGCGATGTCCGCGACACCGATGAGTTGCATGAAGTCGCGGGTGTGTTTTTGCGGCAGGCTGGCCTTTGGCATTGTGGCAGTATCCCCCTGGATCGTGACAATGGTGGCGGCTTCCGGGTAACCGGAAGCGGCTATCAGTTAATACTTTCTGGTTCCCCCGTTTCGGCGGGACAGGGCTCGAATTTCCGGCCCGCATGGTCGCGCCTTCTCCACGCTCCCTGACTGGCGGCGTATTCTAGCATGCCGGCAGGGCGCGCCCAGTAATACTCATGTATATCCCGGCTGATCCAGAACGGTGAGTGGGCGGTGCTCAACGCAGCGGATGCCAGCGCCCCGAGTCGGCACAGAACTTCAGGTTCGGGTGCGCACGTGCCGCGTAGTCACGCAGGGCCGTTTCCAGCGCCGCGTGATACTCGGCGAGGCTCATGTCATGCACGGCGAGTCCAAAATCCGCGGCATTACCGAACATGCGCGCGGCGATGAGGTGGTTGGTGGCGCGGTCGTAGTGATGCCCGTCGTAGGTATTGTCGCTGCGTTCCGTGATGGGCGAGGGGATGCTGAAGTCGTAGAAGCGCTCGTACTGTTGCGCCATGGTGTACATGGCGCGGGTGTAGGATGTCAGCGAGCCGTCCTGCAACAACAGGGACATGTCCCAGGCCGCGATGGGGGCGACGTAACCGATGAACTTCGCGTCGGGGAAGGTTTCGCGGATGGCGGCGTAGTGTGGCGCATGGCGCAGGTGGAAGGGCTGGCCGTAATCGCGGTCACTGTAACAATGCGGTGGGCGATAGGGTGGCGTGCCCGGGAGCACGTCACCGATCAGGTTACCGTCATAGTACCGGGCGCGGGGGGAGCGGCGCAGCAGGGTGCGCAGGGAAAAATTCAGCGCGCTCCAGGAGAGATAGGTGCGCAGGGGACCGGGAGGTGGCGCCATGTCGCGCACGAACTCGGGCAACTCCTGGCTGAGCTTCGGTCGCGAGAGATTGCGCGCATCGACGGCGACGATGACCATGCGCACGGGGCCGCCGAACTTGCGCGCGTAGCGGGCATAGACCTTGAATTCGGTCGGGCGGCCGTCGGAGACGGCAAAGTTGAAGCAACGGTAACCGGGGATGGTGCGCTCATCGAGGAGGGTGGCGCGTGAGCTGCCAAAAATCAGGCAGTCCCAGCGTTTCGGCGCGCGCATGAAGTAGTTGGTCTTGGCGTGGCGCTCATTGAAACTGTAGTTTTCCGGGAACAGGTGGTTGCCGCCAAAGAACCACAGGGGATCGATCAATACGTTGATACCCAGGACCGCGGCACTGACCAGGACCGTGACGGCGCCGGCAATGCGGAGATACCTGTGGAAGACGTTGGCGGCCATGTTCAGAACTGGAAGTAGAGAAACTCGCTGACCTGCGAGAGATTGAGGAATGCGGCGAGGAAGATCCCGCCGGCCAGCAGTGCCCAGGTGGTGGTGGGCGCCCAGGCCGGCCAGCGCAGGGCCTTTTCGGCTTTGCCCGTCTCGCCATCCGAGATCCCGGCACGCACCAGATCCAGCGCGGGTTCATGGCGACGCAGCCATTGTTGCGTGTTGGGCAGCCACCAGACGATGGTCAGCAATACCAGCAGCCAGGCGACACTCATGAGGTCCGAGCCATCGATCCAGGGACCATCGAAGCGAAAACCGATCGCCCTGAGTCCGTCGGCCAGTGGTCCCAGGCGTTCCGCCAGTGTATGCGGCAGGTTACGCATGCCATCGAAGATACGCAGCGCGCCATCGAAGGTCTCGGCGCGGAAAAAGACCCAGGCGAGGGAAACGAGCAGAAAGGTCAGTGTACGCGAGAAGAAACGCCGCAGGGCGCCACCCTCGCCAAAGGGGCTGATCAGGCGCCACAGGTGATTGAGCAGGATCAACAGGCCGTGGATGCCGCCCCAGACGACGAAGGTCCAGCCCGCGCCATGCCACAGCCCGCCGATGAGCATGGTGGCCATGATGTTGGTGCCCTGGCGCAGGCGACCGTGGCGGCTGCCCCCCAGGGGAATGTAGATATAGTCGCGCAGGAAACGCGACAGGGTCATGTGCCAGCGTCGCCAGAAGTCGATGATACCAGTGGCCTTGTAGGGAGAATGGAAATTGAGTGGCAGCTTGATGCCAAACATGCGCGCCAGGCCGATGGCCATGTCCGAGTAACCGGAAAAATCGAAATACAGCTGGAAGCTGTAGGCAAAGGTGCCGCGCCAGGCGGCGAAGAAGTGCAGGGTCTCGCCACTGTCCGCCGCGCTGAAGACTGGTGTGGCGGACAGCGCCAGTGTGTCGGCGATGACCACTTTCTTGAACAGGCCGATGCTGAAGATGGTCAGCCCGATGGCAATGTTCTCCCCATAGTTGTGGATCTTCTGGTGATCCGAAAACTGCGGCAGCATCTCGCTGTGGTGCACGATGGGTCCCGCGATGAGCTGGGGAAAGAACACCACGAAGAGCGAATATTGCAGCGCGCTGTGTTCTTCCGATATGCCCTTCCAGGCATCGACGAGATAGGTGATCTGCTGGAAGGTAAAGAAGGAAATACCGATGGGCAGAACCACGTCCACCAGCTGGAAACCGGAACCGCTGAGTCCGTTGACCGTATCGAGGAAGAAATTGGCGTACTTGAACCAGCCCAGCAGGCCCAGGTTGAAGGCGATGCCAAGGCACATGATCCAGAAGGAGATCTGTGCGCGTCCGGCCGCCCTGCTTCGGAGTATCAGCGTGCCGGTAAGGTAGTTGAACGTGATGGAACCGATGATGAGAAACAGGTAACGAGGATTCCACCAGCCATAGAAGAACAGCGAGCAGAGAACCAGCCAGGCGAAGGCAAGCCGGGTGCTGTGGTTGCGGTGCAGGTAGAGGAAGCCAAACAGGGTTATCGGCAGGAAGAAGACGATGAATTCATAGGAATTGAATAGCATGGCTAAATACGTGTTCCGAATTCCACTACAGTTTACAGATGCGAACTCTCTCCGGGGAAAGGTTTACGGACCGTCAGCCGCAGGGACGACGTGCAGGATGCTCTAGTGTCGCGGGAGGGCAGGACGCCCGGAGCGACCGCGGCTGTCGAGCATACAGGGACGTATGTACTGCGTGTCCGTAAACCTTGCCCCTGAGAGAGACAGGCGAACGAAGCAATCCGGTTATTCCAGGGTGATCGGGTATTCGGAACACGTATTTAGCGTAACAGCGACACATAGGTTTCCTGCATGGCATCCAGCATGGCACGGATACTGAAGACCTTCAATGCCCGTTCACGGGCTGCACGCGCATACCGTTGGCGCAGTTCTGCGTCGTCGAGCAGTCGGCCGAGTTCCTCCGCCAGTCTGTCCGCATCGCCGGCGGGGAACAGCACGCCGCTGACACCGTCTTCAATGACCTCGGGATTGCCGCCCACCCTGGTGGCCACCGCCGGCACTCCCATGGCAATGGATTCCAGCAGGGTGTTGGACATGCCCTCGGTATCCGAGCACAACACGGAGATGTCGAAGGCGGCGAGGGCGGGGCGAGAATTGGCCAGCTTGCCGGTGAATATCACCCGTTCTGCAAGACCGAGTTCATCTACCTGCGCGCGAATACGCGACTCCCAGTCTTCGTCGGAATTGCCGCCAACGACCATGAAGCGCGCGTGGGGAAAGCGATCCGCCAGCTTCGCCGCCGCCTGGATAAAGATGTCGTGACGCTTCTCCGGGCGGAGAATGGCGAGAATACCGATTACCAGGTGTTCGTCAGCGAGCCCCCAGCGGGCACGGGACTCGGCGCGTAGCGTCGCATTGGTCTGGTAGAAGTCGGTATCCACGCCATTATATATAGTAGCTATCCGGGCTGGGCGGATCTTCTCCATGCGCATGGAGGTGTTGCGTACGTCATTGGTTACCGCGATGACCCGGCGCGTGAGCAGGTTGAGCAGGCGATAGGCTCGCCAGTGCCAGGGTTTGTGCCAGTAGCCCACGTCCCGCCGGCTGGTGACAAGCAGGGGGCCGAAGGGGTGCAGGAAGCGGTAGAGACCGGCCAGCAGGCTGGGATTGAACAGATAGGCATGCAGGATCTGCGTATCCTGGGCGCGGATGAAGGCTGAGAGCTGACGCAGGGCCCGCCAGGTACGTTTCAGGCTGACGAGATTTTCCAGGTTCAGAACCAGCGTTTCCACGGGTAGCGATTCCAGTTCATCGAAACGGGAGCCGGGCATGCGTACGCAGACGCAACTGACGGCAAAGCGCTGGTGATCGATATTTTTCAGTACGTTGAGGACGTGCGTCTGTGCGCCACCGGCTCCGATGGAATCGATCAAGTAGGTGATCCTGATCCTGTCGTCTTTCATGCTTACAGGCGTTCGGTCATGGCGTAATAGATATAGCCCATGACTTCGCGATAGGCATCGGTGCTCTTCGACAGGGCGCTGAGTTGTGGCACCAGGGCATAGGGCATGTCAATGGGAACGCGCTTCGAGTTGACGGGATAGGCGCATATCGTCAGGCCCCTTTTCTCATAGCTTGCACGGGCGCGCCGCATGTGGGTGGCAGAGGTTACCATCCACACGGTATCCACCTGCATCTCGCCAAGCATCCGACTGACGGTGCCGGAACTGGAGAAGGTATTCATGGCCACCTCGTCCAGCAGGAGTTTTTCCCGTGGGTAACCCATCTGCATTGCCAGCTGGGCCATGAGGGAGGCCTCACTCCTTCCGCCGTTGTCGCGTCCCGAGCCCCCGGTGATGAGGACGCGGTCGGCGTTTATCTCCCGGGCCCAGGTGATGCCGTCGATGAGCCTGCGGTAGGACTCCTCCTTGAGACGTGCGAGCTGGTTGCGAATGGCCGAAGAGTCGGTTATGCCGCCGGCGAGGATGACCACGACCCTCGGCTTCCGGGATACACAATCGGGCGGGTCGGGTTCCCGTATTTCCACCGCGCCGACAATCAGGTTGGCGCCCAGAGGGCTGGCAAAGGCGAAATAGCCCAGCAGGATCAGGACAGTAAGGGCGCGGAACCACAGGCTGGGCGAATAGCGCAGGATGAGCAGGCCAATGATGCCAAAGACATAGAAAAACAGGGCGATGGGCTCGAAAAGGGTGGACACCTGTTCCATAGTTATCCTCGGGTTCCTTTAACTATCTTCAACTTGATCATTGTATTGTTTACCACTGGCGGTCCCACACGGGATGTTTGGCCGGCTCTATATCGGGTTGGTGACTTGTCTCTGTCGCCCACTGGGCCTCCCCGTGGCGCTCATCTATCTCGGTCCTGAGGTGGGCCAGTACGGCGAGAAATATCCAGAAATAACCGTCCACTTCGATATTGATCATGCGCGAACCAAACATGTTGATCACGGCGATGGAACCGGACATGGCGGCTGCGGCAATGGCCATGCCGCGTATAAAGGTATCGGGATCACTGCGCATGCCCCAACCGAGGAAAAACATGCGCGCGAGCACCAGGAGAAACAGGATCATGGCCGGGATCCCCATCTGTGAAGAGATGAACAGATACATGTTATGGGTATCCGACTCCATCACGTCGTATTCTGTGTAGCGGGCCTTGAGTCGGGGAAATGCCTTGAAGCCCTTGCCGAAGACAGGATCTTCCAGGGTCATGTCGATGGCGGCTCGCCACAGGATGAGACGGTTCTCCGAGCTGCGATCCAGTTCTTCCACCTGGATCTGGCCGGGTTGTCCCTGGGTGTGCGCGATGCGCGCCATGATGGAGTCGGGGATGAGCTGCGGCATGATGAGGATGGCAAGGATACCCAGCAGTCCCATGGCAACTGAGAAACGTATGCCGCGTGTCAGTCCCGCGCCAAAGGCGCCGGCCGCCAGTCCCAGCCAGGCGCCGCGCGAGAAGGTGGCGATGATGACCTTGGCAACCACCAGGAAGTAAGGGAGCAGTACCCAGGTCCTGAGACGCCAGATGTTGGCGAGGAAGATGCCGATGAAAGGCGCGAGGCTGTAGACGAGGAAGGCGCCGTGGTCATTGGGCTGAAGTTGCGGACCCAGTACGCGCGATTTTTCAATCGTAGCCAGGCCCTGCTTGTCCAGCATTTCCATGGCGCCCAGGAAGGATACCAGTATCATGCCCATCATCATGTAAATGACGATGCGCCTGGCCATGATACCGTCACGGATAAGATTGAGAAAAATAAAGAACACCATGAACTGGTCGATCCACGCCTTGAGCAGGGGCGCGATGGCCAGCAGGTAACTGAAACCGAGCGGACTGAAGATCAGCGTAAGCCCCGACAGGCTGCTGTAGATCCCGAACCACAGGACGAGCTTGCTGCCCGGCAGCTTGCGAAAGAAAGGGCGCTCTTCGCGCGTGGCATTGGCGACCCAGGCGATGATGCACAGTAACATGAGCATGTTCGTGCCATTGACACCCGGGGCCAGGGGGACGACTACCATCTTGGATAGCGGCATGTAGAGGATGAAGGCCGCCAGTAACCATTCCGGGTCGCGAAAACTGCGCACCATCATGACCACGCCAACCGCCGCAGCGACGCCATAGAGCACGGGTTTCGGCAGAGAAATATCGAATGCGAGGGGGATGCTGATCAGCAACGCGGGGATGCTGAGAAA
The DNA here is from genome assembly GCA_027005735.1 of Chromatiales bacterium. Taxonomy (GTDB): domain Bacteria; phylum Pseudomonadota; class Gammaproteobacteria; order CAMYNG01; family CAMYNG01; genus HyVt-448. The sequence continues at coordinate 13,995 of JALTLF010000012.1, forward strand.
CAGGATGGTGTTGCGCAGCGGTGCCCCTGCCCAGGCGGGTGGCGCATAGGCAGGCACGGCGTCCCTGTTAACCGGAGTATCGCTTGTAGAGTTCATGGTAGAGGCGATTGCCCAGTAATTTCTTCAGGCCGGACTTGGTTTGTGTGAGCAGCCGGTGTCTCAGCATGGTGCCGGTGTCACCCTGCGCCAGTTGGGCAAACTGCGTGATGGTGGTGCCCTGACGCAAGGGTATGCGCCGCAGGATGAGCGGGGTGCGGAAGCGGCTGGGACGGTTGAGCCCGAACTCCGAGGTATGAAACTGGCTGTACCCGGCCCGCTGGCCAAGCTTGATGGTGTTATGGTCATAGCGCCCACCGGGAAAGGAAATGGCATAGACGCGATTACCGGTCTTTTCCTCGATTATCGAGGATGAGCGTTCCAGTTCCTCGTATTGTTGTTCGAGAGAGAGGTCGTTGAGAAAACGATGGGTCTTGCCATGCGACTGTATTGCCATGCCGTGATAGTGCATTTCACGGAGTTGATGCCAGTCGCAGAAATCCTTGCGTTGCTCCACGAGATCGGAGGTAACGAAGAAACACGCCAGCATGCCCTTTTCCTGAAGTATCGGGAAGGCATGACGATAAAAGCTTGTGTGTCCATCGTCAAATGTCAGCATAACGCGGTTGCGGTCGTTGTCACGCAGATGCTCGACGTCTGCCGGTGGCACCACAGGAATATCGTGTTCCTCCAGAAAGTCCAGCTGTCGGCGAAATTCCGCTACAGAGACCGCGTAGGGGCGGTCGGCGGCATCGATGGCCTCTAACTCCTCGTCGCCATCGTAGAGGGCATGATACATCAGTACAGCGAGACCCTTCATGTCTTTTGCCACCTCACCTGGATACGGCCGCTCGCGAAGCGCGCCAGGCCAATGACGGCCGCGGCATTCAACTCGAGAAAGACCAGTATGAAACTGCAAATACGATTGCGGCTCAGGGCAGGGATGAACAATGTCAGTCCGCCGAGCAGGTAAAACAGGATCTGGGCAAGAGCCGCCAGCTGGTAGAACAGTCCAGGGGCCAGGAGCGAGGCGACCAGTGCCGTGAGCATGGCGTAGGGCACCAGCAGCCGAAAGACCTTGTGGGAGATAAATTGCCAGAAAATGGGATTTCGCCAGGGCAGGAAAAGCCAGCTGTTTCGCACGTATGACTGGAAGTTACCTGCCAGGGTACGGATCTTGCGTGCCCGCTCTCCGGCGCTGTCCTGTTGCAGTACATCGTACACGCGCGCGTCCTCCTCAAGGACGACGCGCTTGCCCTTGCCGAGGATGTTGACCGGGGTCTGAAAATCGTCGAGCAGGGTATCCGGCATCAGGGGCTGGAAATCACGTCGGTAGATGGCATACAGGGCGCCAGTGACCCCGGCAGTGGAATGGAAACGGCTCTCGGCCTTGCGGATCCACTTTTCGTAGCGCCAGTACAGACCGACGTTGGCACTGACATGGCCCTCTGCGTCGAGGTGGCAGAGCTCACCGCTGACCGCCCCGATGCCGGGCCGCAGCAGGCGTTTGACAAGCGCGGTGACCGCGTTGGGCTCGAGGGTCTGGCGTGCATCCGTAAAGACAATGATCTCGCCGCGCGCCTTCTCCAGCGCACGATTGAGCGCCGTCGGTTTTCCCTGGCGTTCGGCATAGGCCAACACGGTAATGTCGGAGTATTCGCGCAGGATGTCGACGGTGGCGTCAGTGGAACCGTCGGAGACGAAGATGATCTCCAGCCGATCCCCGGGGTAATCGAGCCCATGCAGGTTGTCGAGTTTGCGCCGCACTCGCTCACCTTCGTTGTACACGGGGATGACGATGCTCACCAGGGGATACGGATCCGGCAGGGGAACATCCTTCTCGCGTGCGGGGAAAAATCGCGCCAGCAACCAGATCAGGAGCGGATACACGAAATAGGTGTAGGCGACAAAGACTACTGATGACCAGAAGAGTATCTCCATTGTCCTATCCACGATGCGTGATGAGCCAGGCAAAATCGGCAACGCTGTTTGCCGTGGTGGGAAGGCGTGGGATGGCCAGGCGATCTTCACCGTTCGTGGCAACCCCTTCCTCGGTGGAAAATGCAGTGTCGAAGCCATGCATCTTCAGCAGTTTCTGGCTGTCCTTGTTGAAATCACTGTTGCGTCCGTTGGGATAGGCAAAGTAGCGGCATCGCGCGCCGAGTTCTTCGGCAAGCCGTTGCTGGCAGGTGGCGATTTCCTCCTCCTGTCGTGCCGGATCGAGGCTGGAGAGGATGGGATGCGTATGTGTATGACCGCCATAGACAATGGTGTCCCGTGTCGCCCTGATCTCGTCCCAGTCGAGCATCTGTCTCGGCAGTCCCGCACTCGCACTCATCAGGTCGAGTGAGGACAGGACCCGCTGCTCTTCCTCCTGGCGCTGATCATTGGGTAGCTGCTTGAGATGTGTCTTGCAGTGTGACAGTGCGGCGAGGCGTTGCGCGTGGGTCTCCAGGGGCCACACTACCTGCTCCTCCCAGGAAAAACGAATTCTTCCGGCCTGCGACTGGCGGAAGGCCCAGCTGAGCCGATCCGTCCAGATGAGTCCACCCGAGTCGATGATGTCGGTAGGCAGAAAAACCAGTCCGCGTACGCCCGCGCGGCGCAGAGCGGGGGCGACAATATCGTGTACGCAGCGATAGCCGTCATCGAAGGTCAGGAGCACGGCGGGTCGCGTGCGTGGCGGCATGGCGAGGTTTTCCTCCAGCGCGTCGGGATCGATGAGGGTGCAGTTGCGCTGTAACCAGTTGATCTGGTTTTCGAAGCGCGCCTTGCCAAGGCCGTGAAAACCGGGCTGGCTGTCATCGATGCGATGGTACATAAGGACATAGACACCGTGCGGGCGCAGCGATATGCCCGGCCCACGCCAGACCGGGGAGGATGCAAGCAGCGATTTCACGGCGGCCTTTAACATATCAGCGTCTTCCGCTCAGGGTCCTGCCGGGCGCGCGCGCGGCAGAAAACGGCGCACCATCCCTCGTGCCTCGCTGTCGCTGAGATAGACGGCGACAACATAGAATAATGCGCCAACGGGGATCTTGATCGCCAGCCAGCCGATCCCCGCGGGCCATGGCGGCAGCACAAGCAAGAGGTACATGGCGACTGAAATCAGGAGCGCCCTGGTGACCACCAGAATCGGCGTAGGAATGGATAGTATCCGGCGAGCAAGAATGCTTGCCGTAATGGTAAAAAAGAAAAAGCTGGCCAGCGTCGCAATGGCCGCACCCTGTATGCCGTACCGGGGGATGAGGTAAAGATTGAGTGCGATGTTGAGGGCCGCGGATACCAGGGTGATGGACATGAAACGACGGGTCTTTTTGGCGATGAAAAATCCCGCGCCAAAGAAGATGGTCATGCCATTGAGGATCATGCCTGTCACCACCCAGGGAATGATAATTCCGCCCTCTGCATAGCGGTGGGAAGCTAGCAGTGTAAGAAGATCGGGGCCAATGGCGATCATACCGGCAATCACCGGGAAGGCGAGGAGGATGTAGAAATGGTAACTTCGCGAGACGAAGGCGATGGTTTCCTGTTCGCCTTTTTCCTCCCAGATGCGGGTATACATCGGCGGCATGGCCTGCCAGAGGGAAGCGACGATGGCCAGCCGCAGGTAGTCGCACAGGTTATAGGCCGCTGAGTAGATACCAAGCGGTTCGGGGCCGAGAAAATACTGGATGAGGAGACGATCTCCGAGGTTGAACAGGGTCCAGGCGAGTTCGTGGCCGACGAGTGGCAGGCCAAATGCCAGCATGGCCTTGAACAGGGGCAGTGAAAAGTGCCCGCCATGCAGTCTGACACGGCGTAACACGAAGATGGCCATGAGAACGAGCATGCTGGCCTCGGCCAGAATGGTTGCTGTGTAGAAGCCGAACAGGCTACGGGATATGAAAAACAGGGTTACGACTACCGCCAGCAGTGACAGGTAGCGGCGTGCGACGTGGAACAGGGAGAGGATGCCGCTGCGTTCCATGGCCCGCAGCAGTCCGGAGAAGGCGCTATCCATCACGCGAAGCAGGACAAGGATGGCACTGAGAAGAAACAGGTTGCGCAGGATATCGTTGTCCCACCAGTGCGCTGGAATGAGGTAAACGGCTGTCGCCCAGAGCAAGGTTGTGGTGCCAGACAGCAGGCCGATGCCTAGGAAGACGGTGGTATAGAAGTCATCCAGGGTCCACTCGCCGTTACCCTGTTTTGCCTGTGCATAGAAGCGTACAATGGAATTTTGCATACCGGCCTTGGCGAGGGCGACCACCAGGCCAATGACGATGGAGATCAGGCTGAGCAGCCCGTACTCGCCGACCTCGAGCAGGCGGGTGAGAATGGGATAGGAAATCAGGCTCGCCGCCAGGATCGTGAGGCTGGAGAGTGAATAGTTTCTTGCGTGCTTGAAGAGTTTTCCCAGTGACATCTCGCAACTCACTCCTCAAGGTAGAGGCGTGCCAGGTCGCGTGCGCTGCTGAACTGCATGCCAAGATCAGCGCACCACTGGAGACAGTCAAGCATGTCGTCGATGAAACGGCGGGCCTCGGTTTCGTCCTGGGGATAGGGGGTAGCGCCGGGGATCACTTCCATGGAGTGGAACATCATGTTCAGTACGACGATCTTCTGGTGTGCATATTTGCGCAGGTGGTATTCCGCGACCTTGCGCATCTGCTCGCGGGATGACAGCCAGGGGCGGAACCAGCGCGGGAAGCGCAGGAAACGGTTCTTCAGCGTGACCGGAACCTCAAGGATACCACGCTTTCCCTCTCGTAGAGGCGTGCTGATGGAAGAGGGAGAAGGGAAGTAAGGTTGCTCGGGCGCGCCACGAAAGTCCACCTCGCCGTTGGGTTCCGACCACTTTATATGGGGCGTGACGCTGGTGTCGAACGTGTAGCCGAGTCTCTCAAGGCTATCGATGGTGTCGGCACTGGCGCCGTAACGCCCGGCCCGGAAGGATGTGGGTCGATAGCCAAAGCGTGTTTCGAACAGTGTGCTCAGGTTCCTGAGTTTTTCAAACTCGATCTGCGGCGCGTAATTGCACTGGAAATCAGGGCTGTCCACGCCCGCATAGTCGTGAAACTTTTTCTCCGGCTCGATGAAGGCCGCATGGAGGTGGGTGCCGAACTCAAACTTTCCCTGCAGTTTTCTCAGTGATTCGACACTTTCCTCGTCCTCCATGACCTCAACGGTAAGTAGATAGGTCGGCACGGCTCCAACGGAGTCGAATGCCGGCTGTAAGCGGTTTGGCAGGCCATCATTGATGGAGTTGAAAGTCAGTGGCCTGGAGCGCACCCAGTGCGGATCATGATCGCATTCGGTGTCGATGGTGATGAGGACATAAACCTGTTCAGTCCGTTCTTTCGGCATGATCAGATATCGTAGGTAATGCCAATGCTGGCGGTAAAGTTGTCATAATCCTGTCCGGGAACCGAACTGCGGCGGCTGATGAGTCCCACCGAACCTGTCAGGGTGAGCTGCGGATTGATTACATGGGTGATCCCCACCAGGTAACTGGCATAATCCAGCTGACGTCCGTCAGTGGGATAGAAACGCCGGCTGAAGTCAGCGTTGAACGTCATATCGGTAGTTGGACTGACAGTATAGGCAACCGCAATGGTGCCGCCGTCGAGCTGGTTGTCGAGGGTGGCATCCTGGAAATAGTTCCGTGCAGTCGTGTAAACACTGAGATTAAGTGTTACGAAAGGACCACCGTGGGCGTAGCTCAGGGTGACGCGCTTTTCTCGGAACACGTTCGCCGTCAGGAAGCGGCCGTCGGCGAGCGCATTGCCGGGAGTTAGCGCCGCGTCAATGATATTCCCTGCCTCCAGGATCTGGTCGGATACCCGCAGGTTGAGCGTCTCGTTGCCGGTTATCTGGTAGTCAACGGAAAATACGCGCCTGTCACCGTCAATTTGGCTACGCCCCACGGTACGGACTTCAGTGGTGCCCAGTTCTACCAGGAAGGTGGTGACGGCACGCGCCATGTCATAGCGGAGATAGGTGTCCGTAATGACGCGATCAGGAAGTGTTTCGGCATCGTAGTTGATATCCTGGTAGGCGCCAACTAATGACAGAATGGAGATCGGTGAGAGCTGGTGTTGCCATGTCAGGTTGCTGACATTCTGCTGGCTGTCCAGATTGGTGACTTCCTGGTAGGTATCGATGAAGCGATGGCCCAGAATGACGGTGTCGCGGCGGCCAGCCCGGAAGATCAGATCCGGGCCAGTGGTAAAGGTGTTCGTGCGCTGGCGGTTCGTCTGGATATTGGCGTTGCGCGGGTCGATGACCGTTTCGCGCAGATAGTCGTTGACGGTCCAGGTGAAACGTTCAGGAATGATCGTCCAGAGAACATTGCCGGTGGCATTGGCAACGGTACGATCCGAGAAGGATTTGTTCTTGTAGAAAAGACGCTGCAAGGATGCATCCAGCGTCATGTTCAGGCTGGACGTGTCCTCGGTGGCCTGCATGCTGGCGGTCAGGGTATTGATCCATTCCGACTTCGGATCGGTAGCGGTGCGCCGGATATTGGACTGGTAGTTAAGGAGATAGCCAAGCTGGTAGCGTGTCTCGACCGCGCTCGCAGGACCGCAGGATAGCAGAAGGACAACTATAAAAATGGAGAAGGCACGTTGGTGCCGGAAATTTGCTTTCATGTGTTGGTGACCTGTGGCGAGACAACTTGGCTACCATGGCCACTGTATGGTGGGTTCATCATTCATCACGACACCGGCAAGCTTTTCCTTGCCAATGGCATGTGAGGCGGAAGCGATTTCCTGTTCAGTGACCTTTCCATAAGGCGCGACCAGCACCACGCGATCGCAGGCATCGGCAAGCAGTTTCGCATCGACCGACTCGCCAATCGGCGGCGCATCCAGGATCAGATAGCGGTCAGGGTAGCGACGCTGCAAGGCCTGGATCAGCTGGCGCATGCGTAGTGAAGAAAAGAACTCCGTCGCATGTTCCTTGCGCTTGCCGGCGGGGATGATCCGCAGGCGCGGGATGCCACTGGCAAAGATAATGTCGTCGATCTCAATCGCAGGATCTTCCAGGTAGTTGGTCAGGCCGACGGCCGGATTGATGTCAAGGATCTCGTTGAGCGCCGGCTTCTGGATATTGCAGTCGATCAGCATAGCCGTCTTGCTCTCGTCGAAGGCAAAGGCCGCGGCGAGATTCAGGGCGACGTGGCTGGCGCCGCCACCCGAGGAGATCGCGGTCACCATGGTGGTGAAGTTGAAGTTCGGGTTGCTTTGCAGCAGGCGGGTGCGCATGTCACGAAAGACATTGGCCACCTTGGTGTCGTTCATATCCTGCGAGATGATGCGTTTCTCGGACAGCTCCTGCTTCGAGAGAAAGCGTGTATCCCGCATGCGGCTGATATTGCGACTGGACTCGGCGAGCATCTCCAGCGAGCGCTCGGGCACCTTGCGAGGCTCATCGGGTACCGGCACGAGTTCCGCAGCTGACGCTATGCCTGGACCGAGGTCCAGGTCGATATCCATATTTTCGTCTTCCGAGGCCGAATTCTGTTCCTGGTTCGTGGATGTTTCCATGTCTGCAACACTGCTGGTGGTTGACCTGTCCCGAGCGGGCGCCTTCCCCCGCCGTTTGCGTCGCCTGGCGCCCACTTAAAGGATCCCGCTGTATTTCAGCCATCCGGCCGAAACGAATATCGCCATGTTGGCGAACAGGGCCAGCGCGATCATCTTGAAATTCGAGGCAAGCTGGCGTTTCTCCTGCGGCGTCGGCAGGGAGGGAACGACCGCCAGAAGCGGCAGCGCCAGCTTGTCGGTAATGATTTGCGGGTTCCGTACCCTCGAATCGAATTGCTGGAAGGCGTACAGCAGGCCGAGTGGCACGAACAGGCCGGCAACCAGTCCCAGCAGGGCAAAGTGCAGGAAGCGGATACCCGAGGGTTTGATAGGCAGGAAGGCCGGCTCGTAGATCCGCAGCGTCAGTCCCTGTTCCTCCAGGTCGAGGTTCATGGACAGACGCGCCTGCTCACGCTTGCGCAGCAGTTCCTGATAGATATCACGGTTGACTTCGTAGTCACGGGTCAGTTCTGCCAGCGTGGCCTCACTGACGTGGATCCGCCGGCCACGAGCCAGTTCCTCGTCAAGCAGTTTCTGCGTCTCGGCCAGACGGGCCTCCAGTGTGGCAATGGTGGTCTTCGCCTGCGACAGGCGGCTGCGCAATTCCTCGGTGAGGGGGTTGACCACGACGGATTCATCGACGAATACCTCGCCAGTCGCCTCCGCGCGCGCCTTGGCTTCCCGGCGGCGTTCCTGTTCGGCCAGGATCGCCTTCTTGAGATCCTCGATCTGATTCTTTACCCGGATCACGTCGGGGTAGGTCTCATGGTAGCTAAGACGCAGGGTGTCGAGCTGCGACTGCAGCTCGGCAATCTTCATCTGATACTGACCTTCGCGTGACAGGCTAAGGGAAATGCCGGCCTCACCGGAAAGCTCCTTCTCGATGGCCTTCTTCTTGATGATGGTCTCGCGCAGTTCCACGCGCGTGGCCTCAAGGGTATTCTGCAGGCGCTCGATACGCGCCACCACTGCGCCCTCGGTGCCTGGCTTGGCCTCCAGCGTGGCGGAGCGGAATTCCTTGAGGCGGTTCTCGGCCTCGACAAGGGCACGATGGAACTCCCGCACCTGCTTGTCGATGAATTCGTAGGCCGCGCGGCTCTCGCGGGTCTTCTGGATACGGCTTTCTTCCACAAAGAGGGCGGCCAGCTTTTGCGTAACAAGCTGTGCGCGCTCGGGGTTGTCGTCGCGGTAGGCGATCTTGATGATATTTCGGCCGACGATGGAGACGCGAATGTTTCTCTTCAGTTTTTCCAGCAGCTTTTCCTGCTGCAGGGGGGTCAGATTGTCCTTGAGAAAACCACCGGCCTCCATGATGCGGAAAATGAAATTGCGCGAGTAGAGGATCTCCCGTGCATTCTTGGCGTGATCGGCAACCGTGGTGGGTACGGCCACGCCCTGCATGAGCGGCTGGATAACCTTCTTGTTCTCCACCAGAACGGTCACATAGGATTCATACACCTTTGGCCAGACCAGCCCGATGGAAAGCAGGGTCATGTTGATGATGATGAAACCGGCAACGATCTTGTTGCGATTCCTGAACCCCTCCTTTAGCAGTAGCCTGATTTTCTGTTCCAGTGAAAAGACCATGATTTCCCTGTATCTACCCTGTCTCGTGTGTTTTAAGGACCTGCTCAAACGGCGGCAAGCTTAAAATATCCTTTCCGGTACGGTAATGATATCACCCGGTTTGAGTACCACGTTGGTTTCAAGTTCACCCTCGGTGAGTATGCCGTCCAGATCGATCTGCAGTACGCGCGTCCTGTCGCTCGACTTGCGGTACAGTTTGGTGCGGGCCGGAGCGGCAAAGTCGTTGACGCCACCGGCGGCAAGCACGGCATCGAGTACGGTCATGCCCTGCCGAAAGGGCAGGGAAACGGGGGTACGCACCGCGCCGGTGACCCGCACCCGGGAAAGGTACTCGTGACTGCGCAGCTGGGTGACGATGACGGCCACCTGCGGGTCGCGGATGTAGCGTGACAGGCGCTTGCTGATGTCGGCGGTTACCTGGGCGGGTGTCAGGCCGCCGGCCTGCACATCCCCAATCAGGGGCATGGAGATCATTCCATCCGGGCGCACCGGCACGGTCACCGCCAGATCGGGATTGCGCCAGACGTTGATGGCCAGTACGTCCTCGACGCCGATGCGGTATTCGCTGCCCAGCGAATAGGCGGGCACATCCGCGGTACTGACATTGAATTCCTGGACATCGGTGGCGACACTGCTGCAACCGCCCACCAGCACGACGAGGACGAGGTATAGGAGGTGTTTCATCTGGTTCCTGGCTCCCCTTAAGATCAGGCCCGTCGCGGCGACGTATCGTGTACGCCGGAGAACGGAGTGGTCACGGTCCTGAACGGGCCGCAAGTATCTAATTTATCAATGGTTTATAGTCTAAGGTAAGGTGTATCCCCGGACAACAGTACCTTCCGGTTACTCGGAAGTGATCAACATGCCGCTCCCCGCGGGGCGGGGGCGTGACGGTGGACCTTAAGCCGTTAATCCATATTGACTTAGTCGCCCAGGGTCTCCCACGAGGTGCGCAAAACACCGTCATCACCCGCATGGCTGTCATGACGCCACTAGTACAAAGGTCTTAGTCGCATCCCGGGCGCTCCGCCCGTGTCGGGAGCCGCGGTCCCGGGACGCAGGCACGATGGAAGATATGCTCGTCTTGCGTTTGGCGTCTTTGTTATGCTTGGAGACGCCAGTGCTTACGGATCCCGATTGCGTCGCCAGGTCATGACAAGCAGAGAAGAGCTTCAGTGGTGTTACGAGGTTCTCGAGGTGTCCATGGGCGCCTCCTGGGAAGAGATCCGTCATCGCTATCGTGAACTGGCGCAACGCTACCACCCGGACCGCCAGGGCGAGGCGGGTCAGGGGAATGACCACGGTGAACACTTCAAGGACATCAGCCGGGCGTTTCGCATCCTCTCGGACCATGTCAGGAAACACGGCCTTCCTCCCCCGCCGGGGCAGGCACCACAGGCCGATCCCACCATCGACACGGGAAAGGTTTACACCGCCTGGCAGGAGTCGTTCCGACACGGCCGGCAGTCGGCGCAGCGGTCGACACCCATCTCCACCCCCAGGCGGCAACGCATCAAGCGTGTGGCCTTCCTTGCCATTCCGGTTTTGCTTGTTTACCTGTTCTTCGGCTTCAGCGGCAATGATGATCAGGACGAGTACGATGCCCGCTGGAGCGAAGACGTCTATACGCCCCCGGCGGTACGTACCGATATCCCTTCGCATATCCGTGTCGGACAGGATGAAGAAACGGTACGCCTCATCCAGGGCGAGCCGGACCGCAAGAAGGGCAATGTCTGGTATTACGGCGAATCAAAGATCTTCTTCGAAGACGGTCATGTGACTGGCTGGGAGATGGATCTGGCTCATCCCCTGCGCATCGATCTGGGTGAGCACCGCCAACGCGCGACACCGAGATTCACCTACGGCGCGTCCAAGCTCGAAGTGGAGGCCATCCAGGGACAACCCACGATGCGAGAAGAAAATGTCTGGACCTACGGCCTGTCTAAGGTATATTTCAGGAACGGCCTGGTGGTGCGCTGGGAAAACGATCCGCGCACACCCCTGCTGGTCTACGACTAAATACGTGTTTCGAATCCCCGATCAACTGAGAATAAGCGGATTGCCCCATCTGCCTGTCTCTCGCCGGGGTGGTGTTTACGGATACGCGGTACATACGTCCCTGTACGCTTGACAGCCGCGGTCGCTCCGGGCGTGGCCCAGGCCAGCTTCTCGACCTTCGGTCTCACCTCCTCCTGCCCTCTCGCGACAGAGCCTGCCCCGCGAGCGAAGCGAGTGATGTGGGCACTAAATACGTGTTCCGAATACCCGATCACCCTGGAATAACCGGATTACCTCGTTTTCCTGTCTCTCTCCGGGGCAAGGTTTACGGACACGCGGTACTTACGTCCCTGTACGCTCGACAGCCGCTTCCCTGCGGCTGACGGTCCGTAAACCTTGCCCCGGAGAGAGTTCGCACCTGTCAACTGTACTGGAATTCGGAACACGTATTTAGTGCATCCTGCACGTCGTCCCTGCGGCTGACGGTCCGTAAACACCACCCCGGTGAGAGCCTGATGTCGGTAAACTGTAGTGGAATTCGGAACACGTATTTAGCCCTGTTGTCCTGTCTCAAGGCGTTTCAAGCCTGCCCCTGGCTCAGCGCGCGCCCTTGCCGAACAGCACCACTTCCACGGTCTGGATGATGATGAACAGATCGAGCACCAGGCTGTGATTCTTAACGTAGTAGAGATCGAATTGCAGCTTTTCGGCGGCATCCTTGTCGCTGGAGCCATAGGGGTAGTTGAGCTGCGCCCAGCCTGCGAGGCCGGGCTTGACGCGATGGCGCTCGTCGTAATAAGGGATGACCTCGCTGAGGTGGGTGACGAACTCGGGCCGCTCCGGGCGCGGGCCGACAAAACTCATGTCACCACGCAGAATATTGTAGATCTGGGGCAGTTCATCGATACGCAGCTTGCGAATAATGCTGCCGACGCGCGTCACGCGGCTGTCATTCTTCTGTGCCCACTGGGCGCCGTTTTGTTCCGCATTGACCGACATGCTGCGGATTTTCAGTACCTGGAACGGCTTGCCGCCTTCACCGACGCGCACCTGGCGGTAGAGAATGGGGGCGCGAAATCCATCCTCGATGAGGATGGCGATGGTGGTGATGGCCAGCAGGGGCCAGACGAACAACAGGATCAGCGAGCTGATGGCGATGTCGAAGGTTCGTTCCAGCGCGCTGCGTAGCGAGCCGCGCTCGAAGCCATCGGAGAATATCAGCCAGCCTGGCGAGAGCAGCTCGAGCATGATCTTGCCGCTCTCGCGTTCGAAGAAGGTCAGGGCATCCACCACGTCGATGCCATTCAGCTTGCAGTCGAGGAGTTCGTGCACGGGGAAGTTTTTGCGACGGTCGTTGACGGCAACCACGATCTCGTCGATCTCCAGTTCGAGGCACTTGTCCACCAGCGGGCGGTCCAGTTTGATGACGCGGTTCTGGTCAACGACGTCCTTCTCGCCCTGTATGTGCACGAATCCCAGGATCTGGAAGCCACGCTGGTCGGAGCGGCGGCGCAGGCGCGAAAAGTGATCGGCCCGTTCACCGGCGCCAAGTACCAGCACGCGGCGCTTGAGGATGTTTTCGTCTATGGCATGCAGGAACACCGCGCGGGTGGCACTGATGCCGATGAAGGACATGAACAGGGCGATGGAAAGGACGCCGCGGCCGAAAAACACCGCGGGGAACAGATAGAACAGGATGGACAGGCCAACCGTGCCGACGATAAAGCTCACCGACAGGCGTAGTACGACACCGGGCAGGCCTTCACGCAACTGACTCTGGTAGAGTCCCATGGCGATCATGGAAAGCAGCATGAAACTGCCGAAGGTCAGGGCACGCGGCAGCAGGGGACCGATATAGAGCGGGATATTCTGTGCGTGATCGAAATAACGCAGGTGTGCCGCCGCATAGACCGAGGACACCAGGATCAGAAACTCGAAGGTTCCCAGCATCAGGTACGGAACACGAATATAGTGCTTGAACAAGCGGATAGTTGCCACGTGGGGCCGCCCTGGACTACTGTTGTGATATGGAAATGCGAGGCGGTTACTTTACGAAAAATCGCCCTGTTCTTAACTAATTCAAAAGCGCTAGCCGGAAGGCAGCAAACTTTTGCGCAGGGTTCGGACAATCTTCAGATGCAGGCCGGTGAGCATAACGACCATGCAGGGAAACTGGAATTTACCGTGGCCTCCTGCCAGGGACTCGCGGGCCTGC
>JALTLF010000013.1 GCA_027005735.1 Chromatiales bacterium
CCGAGAAAAGCCCTTTCAGGGACACCCGGATCTGCCAGCCTGATTTTCTTCTCCAGGCACAGGGGATACCCTTGGTCTCACGGAGAAAACATTGCCACGAGTGTCTTTTTTCTCTGTGTCCTCAGTGCCCTCTGTGGTTTATAAGGCACAGGTAGAACGAAAAACGCCGGCAGAAGCCGGCGTTTTTGCGTGAGGCTGAAGGGTCGTCAGCGCGGCACGGACATGACGTAGCGTCGGGGATTGACCGCGCGGCCGTTGAGCAGTACTTCGAAATGCACGTGGGGACCGGTGGAGCGGCCGGTGGTCCCCATCTCGGCGATGACCTGGCCCTTCTTCACGGTCTCACCCACCTTGACGAGGATCTTGCGATTATGTCCGTAACGGGTGACATAACCATTGCCGTGGTTGATCTCCACCAGGTTGCCGTAACCGGAACGCTTGGCGGCAAAAGTCACCACGCCGGCGGCCACCGACACGACATCGGAGCCCTGGCGACCGGCGAAGTCCACACCGGAGTGATGCACCCGACGACCGGTGAAAGGATCGGTGCGCAGCCCGTAATAGGACGACAGCCAGCCACGGTTCACCGGCCGGCCGGCTGGCATGACTTCCGCCTGCAGGTTACGGGACATCATCATGGTCTCGAGCACCGCCATCTGCTTGCCGCGGTCCTCGAGCTGGGCGGAGAGTTCTTCCAGGGACTTGAGGAAGTCGGGCACGCTCATGGCGATGCCCTCGGTCTCCAGCGGACCACCCTGGGCCGGAGCATGCTCGAAATCGAACTCCCCGGCTTCCAGCTTCGCCATCTTGGTCAGGCGCTGACCCAGGGCATCGATTCGCATGACATGCGCCTGCAACTTGCCGAGGCGCAGGGCCAGGGCATTGATGTTCTCCTGCGCCGTGCGTGCCGCCTCGGCAACGATGAGCTGCTGCTCATCCAGCTCGGTCTGGATCGCCACCTCCAGATCCGAGGGCGACAGGCTGGACTCCTCGAGTCCAAGCTGATAGCCGGCATAGAGAAAAACCGCAGGTAACACCACCAGGGCGCCGAGAGCCAGTACCGCCACGCGAGCCGTGCTCAGAACGACGAGGTTGGAGCCACCCCTCTTTTTGGTGAAAAAAAGGATATTCATGGTCGTTTAAGTAATGACTGCCTGGGTGGATTTTGCTTATATGTTTTATCGGCTTTTGCCGCCAAGCCTGTAATATTCAGTATGAATTCTCGAAAGCCATCACACAACCCGTTTCTTGCCCCTCAGGGCAAAGTTGCGGAGCTCATCACACGCGCCCGGCACATCCAGCGCGTCGCCCGGCGCGTGGCGCCACTGCTGGGCGAGGAGCTGGCCGCGCACTGTCGCGTGGTTCAGATTGAGCGGCAAGTCCTTGTTTTAATTGCAGATTCCCCCGTGTGGGCCAACCGCATCCGCTTCCAGGGACCGCAGCTCCAGCGGGATCTCGCCGCCGCCGGCATGCCGGTCAGCCGCCTCGAGGTCAGGGTTCGCCCTCCCGAGGCGCCGCCCCGGGAGGAAATACCCACACCAATCAAGCCGTTATCCGCGCATTCTGCCAAATGTCTGGAGGCGCTGGCAAGCGCCCATGCCGACTCGCCCCTCGGCGCGGCCCTGCAACGGCTGGCGCGGCACCGTCAGCCCCCTGCGGGGGAGGAGCAGGACTAAGCTAACTTATTGTTTTATATTATTATAATTATGTAGCCTGGACGGGCTGGGCAAAGGAGATGGGGGCCTTGTCGATGTCCTCGAAGGTCACCAGTTCCCAGGCATCCGCCTCGGCCAGCAGGGCCCGCAGCAGGCGATTGTTGAGCTCGTGGCCCGACTTGTAGCCGTAGAAGGCCCCGATCAGGCTGCGCCCCAGCAGGTACAGATCGCCGATGGCGTCGAGGATCTTGTGCTTGACGAACTCGTCCTCGTAGCGCAGGCCGTCCTCGTTGAGAATGCGGTAGTCGTCCACCACCACGGCATTGTCGAGGCTGCCGCCCAGGGCCAGGTTGCTGGCGCGCAGCTGCTCGATCTGGTTCATGAAGCCGAAGGTGCGCGCGCGGCTGACCTCGCGCACGAAGGAGGTGGTGGAGAAGTCCACCACGGCCGCCTGATCGCGGTCCTTGAAGACGGGGTGGTCGAAATCGATGGCGAAGGAGACCTTGAAGCCCTCGAAGGGCTCGAAGCGCACCCACTTGTCGCCGTCTTCCACGGTGACGGTTTTCTTGATGCGAATGAAGCGCTTGGGGGCGTTCTGCTCCTCGATGCCGGCGGACTGGACGAGGAACACGAAGGGACCGGCGGAGCCGTCCATGATGGGCACCTCGGCGGCATTGAGATCGATGTAGGCATTGTCGATGCCGAGCCCCGCCAGCGCCGAGAGCAGGTGTTCAACGGTGGAGATGCGCACCTCGCCCCTGACCAGGGTGGTGGAGAGGGTGGTATCGCCGACGTTGTCGGGGGTGGCCGGGATGTCCACCGGCGGGTCGAGGTCGACGCGGCGGAAGACGATGCCGGTGTCGGGGGCGGCGGGCCGCAGCGTCAGGTAGACCTTTTCCCCCGTGTGAAGCCCGACGCCCGTGGCGCGGATGACGTTTTTCAGTGTTCTTTGCCTGATCAACTTGCTGTTCCTGTTGTTTTGCGGTGGCGTGCCCGCCCGTGTCCAAGCCCGATGCAATAAGCGTGCACAACCACGGAATCGGTCCCTGGCGGGCCCCTTCGACCCGCCGATCCTGGGGCATCAGCCACCAAAATTCAGTGACTTACGACAGCATATCGTCAAAAACCGCGCAAACTTTAGCCGATTTGCGCGATGTCGCCGGGGCGCACATTATGCCCCAAGCCCCGCCGGGGTGCACGTTTAATCCGCCTGGCGGCGAAGGAATGCCGGGATGTCCAGGTATTCCATCTCGTCACCCGGCGCCGGCGCCCCCTGCGCCCCCGCGGCCTGCTTCTGGTGGCGCATCACCGTGGGGCGATCCAGCTTGTCGTAATCGACCTCCCCATTGGGTTTTGACACCACCACCAGCTTCTCGGGTTCCGGGCGCGCCAGCGGCGGGTTGCCGAGACCGGTGGCCACCACCGTGACGCGCAGCTCGTCGCTGAGATCCGGGTCGATGACCGTGCCCACCACCACCGTGGCATTGTCCGAGGCGAAGCCCTTGACGATGTTGCCCACTTCGTCGAACTCGCTGATGCCGAGATCGAGGCCGGCGGTGACGTTGACCAGGATGCCGCGGGCGCCGTCGAGGCTGACGTCTTCCAGCAGCGGGCTGCGTACCGCCGCCTCGGCGGCCTCGCGGGCGCGGTCCGGTCCGCTGGCGCGGCCCGAGCCCATCATGGCCATGCCCATCTCCGACATCACGGTGCGCACATCGGCGAAGTCCACGTTGATCAGGCCCGGACGCGTGATCAGTTCGGCGATCCCCTGTACCGCGCCGAGCAACACGTCGTTGGCGGCCTTGAAGGCGTCCAGCAGGGTGACGCCGCCGCCCAGCACGCTGAGCAGTTTCTCGTTGGGGATGGTGATGAGGGAATCCACGTACTGGCGCAGTTCCTCGATACCGTTGTTGGCCACCTCGAGGCGCTTCTTGCCCTCGAAGGGAAACGGCTTGGTGACCACGGCGACGGTCAGGATACCCATTTCACGCGCCACCTGGGCCACCACCGGCGCCCCGCCGGTACCGGTGCCACCACCCATGCCGGCAGTGATGAACACCATGTCCGCCCCCTGCAGTACCTCCTGCAGGCGTTCGCGATCCTCCATCGCCGCCTGGCGGCCGACGTCGGGATCGGCCCCGGCACCGAGCCCCTTGGTGATGGAACTGCCCATCTGCAACACGGTGCGACTGGACATGGCCTTCAGGGCCTGCGCATCGGTATTGGCGCAGATGAAGTCCACGCCCTCGATATTCTGCAACACCATGTGCTCCACGGCGTTACCCCCACCGCCGCCGACACCGACGACCTTGATCACGGCGCTTTGGCTTTGCGTATCCATTAACTCGAACATAACTACACCCTCCTCACTGACGACAACTTGAATTCGTGTTGATTGAACAAACTAAAAGTTTCCCTGGAACCAGCTCTTCATCCGACGCCACACGGCATTGAAGCCGCCGCTCATGCGCGCCTCGGCCTCGCGCATGGCGCGGTTCTGGTGACCGAACAACAGCAGGCCCACACCGGTGGAATAAATCGGGTTCTGCACGATATCCAGCAGGCCACTGATGGCATTGGGTACGCCGATGCGCACCGGCATGTGGAAGATCTCCTCGGCGAGATCGATGACCCCTTCCATCTTGGAACTGCCGCCGGTGAGCACGATGCCGGCGGCGCACAGATCCTCGAAACCGCTGCGGCGCAACTCGGCCTGGATGAGCGTGAACAGTTCCTCGTAACGCGGCTCCACCACCTCGGCCAGGGTCTGGCGCGCCAGGCGCCGCGGCGGCCGCTCGCCCACGCTGGGGACTTCAATCGTCTCCTCGGCGCTGGTCAGCTGGCGCAAGGCGCAGGCGTACTTGATCTTGATCTCCTCGGCGTGCTGCGTCGGCGTGCGCAGGGCCACGGCGATGTCGTTGGTCACCTGGTCGCCGGCGATGGGGATCACCGCGGTATGGCGAATGGCGCCCTCGGTGAACACCGCGATGTCGGTGGTGCCGCCGCCAATGTCCACCAGGCACACGCCCAGCTCGCGCTCGTCCTCGGTGAGCACGGCGTGGGACGAGGCCAGTTGTTCGAGGATGATGTCGTCCACGTCGAGACCGCAACGGCGCACGCACTTGATGATGTTCTGCGCCGCGCTCACCGCGCCGGTGACCATGTGCACCTTGGCCTCCAGGCGCACGCCCGACATGCCCACCGGCTCGCGGATCCCTTCCTGGTTGTCGATGATGAACTCCTGCGGCAGGATATGGAGGATCTTCTGATCCGCCGGGATGGCCACCGCGCGCGCCGCGTCGATGACGCGCTCCACGTCGGTGGGCGTCACTTCCTTGTCGCGGATGGCGACGATGCCGTGGGAATTGAGGCTGCGCACGTGGCTGCCGGCGATACCGGCGAAGACCGAGTGGATCTGGCAGCCGGCCATGAGTTCGGCCTCCTCCACCGCGCGCTGGATGGACTGCACGGTGGACTCGATGTTCACCACCACGCCCTTCTTCAGCCCCCGCGATGGATGCGAGCCGATGCCGATGATTTCGATTTCGTTCTCCGGCGTCACCTCGCCGACGATGGCCACCACCTTCGAGGTGCCGATGTCGAGTCCAACGATGAGATTCTTCTCTGGTTTCCTGGACATTGTTTACTCCTGGCCCCTAACCCTGTTCATCCCGCCTGTCCCTTTTCCAGCGCACCGCGATGCCGTTGGCATAACGCAGGTCGATGCGCTCGATATCCTTGCCGCGGCCCTGCAGGGCGTCGCGGTAGAGTTCCGCCAGCCGCGCGAGGCGCTGCGTCACCGCCTCGCGGCCGACGATCACCTGCACGCCGTCGTCGAGGCCGATGCGCAGCACGTGGCGCCGGTCCAGTTCGAGGCTGAGGATGCGCCGCCCCAGTCGTTCGAACACCGGGCGTGCTTCGCGCCACGCCGCAAGAATGAGCCGCGTCTCGTCCTCGCTGCCGCGAAACACCGGCAGGCCGTCCGGAAAGCTCGC
Source organism: Chromatiales bacterium (assembly GCA_027005735.1). Classification (GTDB taxonomy): domain Bacteria; phylum Pseudomonadota; class Gammaproteobacteria; order CAMYNG01; family CAMYNG01; genus HyVt-448. Next base: position 5,651 of record JALTLF010000013.1, read on the forward strand.
CCTGTCGGGGTAGAAGATCTCGCCCTCGGCATTGACCAGTCCCCGCTCCTGCCACACGGCGATGGCCTCCTGTTCCTCGATGCTGACCACGATGCTCCCCGGCCACTGGCGCCGCGCGGTGGCATGGGCCACCCAGGGCAGGGCCTCGACGTCGGCACGAATGCGCTCCACGTCGGTGCGCAGGAAGCCCGCGCTGAAATCCCCGCCGAGGGCGCGGCTCAGCATCGCCTGGTTGACGTGGCTGAAATGGCCCTGCACCCTCACCTCGCGCACCGGCAGGGTGGCGGGATCCAGCAGCACCGCCACGCCCCAGGCCAGCAGCGTCACCGTGGCCAGCGGCAGAACCAGCCACGCGGACAGGCGCGGCCAGCGGCGCGGCGCCGTCTCCTGCTTGCGGACCGCCTGTTTACGCCGTGCGGGCATGTCGCTCATCCTCGCCGTGGTCACCATTGCCGTTGTCTTTCTCCAGGGTCTGGCGCAGGATCGCCAGCACCAGCTCGTCGAAGGCCATGCCCCGCGCCCGTGCCGCCATGGGCACCAGGCTGTGATCGGTCATGCCGGGCACGGTGTTGATCTCGATGATCCAGTCCACCCCGTCGCTGTCACGCATGAGATCCACGCGTCCCCAGCCCGTCCCGCCCACGGCGCGAAAGGCCGCCAGCGCCAGGCGTTGCATCTGCTGTTCTTCCGCCGCCGCCAGCCCCGCGGGACAGTGATACTGCGTGCTGTCGGCCTCGTACTTGGCGCTGTAGTCATAGAAGGCATGCGGCGTCTCCACTCGGATCACCGGCAGGGCCTCCTCGCCGAGGATGGCGACGGTGTATTCCTCGCCCTCGATCCACTTCTCCGCCAGCACCGGGCCGGGATAGCGCGCCGCCGCCTGCCAGGCGTCGGCGAGTTCGCCCACGTGTTCCACGCGGCTGAGGCCGATGCTCGATCCCTCCAGCGCCGGCTTGACCATCAGCGGCAGGCCGAGGCTGGCGGCGATGAACTCGTGATCCGCCTCGGCGTCCATCACCATGAAGGGCGGCGTCGGCAGGCTCACGCCGTCGAAGAACTGCTTGCAACGCAGCTTGTCCATAGCCAGCGCCGAGGCCAGCACGCCGCTGCCGGTATAGGGAATGCCGAGCACTTCCAGCGCGCCCTGCACGCTGCCGTCCTCGCCGCCGCGACCGTGCAGGGCGATGAAGGCGCGATCCACGCCGGCCTCGAGCAGTTCCAGCAGGGCCTCGCCGCTTTGCACGTCCACCGCCAGCGCGTCGATACCATGGCCCCGCAGGGCCTCGAGCACCGCCCCGCCGCTCTTCAGCGACACCTCGCGCTCCGCCGACCAGCCGCCCATGAGAACGGCGACGCGACCGAGGGCCTGCCTGTCTTCGCCCGTACTCATGGCCTTGCCGCCTCGCCGACGATATGCACTTCGCGGATCAGTTCCACGCCGGTGATCTCCTTCACCGTCCGCGCCACGTGGCCGATGAGATCCTCGATGTCCGCCGCCAGTGCCGTACCGGTATTGATGATGAAATTGGCGTGCTTCTCCGACACGCAGGCCCCGCCGATGCAGTGACCCTTGAGGCCGCAGGACTCGATCAGGCGCGCCGCGTAGTCGCCCGGCGGGTTGCGAAACACCGAGCCGGCATTGGGCTGGCTGGTGGGCTGGGTGGCGCCGCGTCGCGCCAGCAGGGTACGAATGCGTTCCTGGCTTTCCGCCGCATTCCCCGCTTCGAGGCGCAGGGTGGCGGCAACGAACCATTCCTGGCGCGAGACGCGGTTCTCCACGCTGCGATAGGCGATGTGAAAGTCCTCCGGCCCGCGCTCGTGCAGGCGGCCACTGCGATCCACCACCAGCACCGATTCCACGCGATCCCAGGTCTCGCCGCCGGCGGCGCCGGCGTTGAGCGCCAGCGCCCCGCCCAGGGTGCCGGGCACGCCGCAGAGAAACTCTATCCCCCGCAGGCCCTGGCGCGCGCACTGGCGGGCCAGTTGCGGGCAGGCGACACCGGCCTCCACGCGCACGCGGTTGCCAGAGAGGCGTTCGAAACCGTTGAGACGACCACTGGTGGCGATGACCACGGCGCGCAGGCCGCCGTCGCGCACCAGCAGGTTGGAACCCAGGCCGAGCATGAAGACCTCGTCTCCGACATCGAGTTGCGCCAGGAAGGCGCACAGATCGTCCATGTCGGCGGGGCGGTAGAAGCGGTCCACCGGCCCGCCCACCCGCCACGAGGTGTGCCGCGCCATGGGTTCGTCGCGGCGCAACTCGCCGCGCAGCTCGGACTGTTCGTTGGCTGTCATGAATCGCAGTCCATTCTCCGTCATGGGTTCCTCACCCTGCCTCGCTCGCCGCCGCGGCCAGATCCCTGCCCAGCGAT
>JALTLF010000014.1 GCA_027005735.1 Chromatiales bacterium
CCGCCGGTGCTTCCTCGGCTACCTTTGCCGCCACCGGTGGCTCCTCGGCCACCTTTGGTGGCAACGGCGCCTCAGCGGCCACCTTTGCCGGTGCCGGGTCCTGCTCCACCACCTTCGGCGGGGCTTCCGCCGCGGCCCCCGCCGCCGTGGCGGTTTCGGGCGCGTCACTCCTCTGCGCGGACGGCGCCGCGGGTGATTCGGCCGGCGTCCCGGTGGAGCCAGCTTGCTGCGGCGGGGCCTCGGGCTCGGGCGGGGCTTGCGCTGCCTGCGGCTCACCCGTCTCCAGTTCGGCGATGGCCTCGTCGGCGAGCTGATCCCACATCATCATGTAATCGAGCACGCTGTTGTCGATGCGCACGATCTCGATGTTGCTCAGTGCCGTGCAGGAGGCCTGGCGCGGCTGGCTGTCCTCGAGGGGATGGCGCGCCTTTTCCGAGCGTGCCGAGATGGCCATATCGATACTGCCGTCGGAGGAGGCCAGCTGCACGTCACCCTTGAGCAGGTACACGGTCTGGTTGTCCACGTCGCCCTCGCGGAAGACGCTCACCCCCATGGGCAGGTGCTCCACATAGGACAGGCTTACCAGTTCCTGCAAGCGTTCGGGAGACAGGGCCGACAGGGGCTCCAGCTGGCGAAGACGCTCGATATCGATGGCAGGCTTGTCGTTCATGGCGCGGCCGGTAATTTTTTTTCTGTCGTCGGGTGGGGCGACTCAGCCAGACCACCCCGGCTGGATGGGCCCCCGCCCGTCCCGAGCGGGCGGGTATCCAGCCGCACCGTATCAGGATCCGCGAACGTGGACGTGATACGAGTCACATAATGTCCCCTTTGCATGCCGGTGCTCAGAAGCGGTGTCCGCCGAAACGGCGGCTCATGCGATAGCGTTGCCACAGCATGCCGAGGCCAAACAGGCCGACGAAGGCCAGTCCGACGCCGGCGTACAGGAGCGGGCTGACCGTATCGCTCCGGGGATCGGCATCGGTCTCCCGCGCCTTGACCACCTGCAGGTGCAACTCGAGGTTTTCCTCCTTGAGGCGCTTGATCTCGGCAGCGTAGGCATCGTTGGTGGCCACGGCATCGCGCAGGGCCGCATCCAGCTTCTCCTTTTCGGCAACCAGTTCGGCGTGGGTCTTTTCCAGCGCGCGCAGGCGTTGCGCCGCGGGCTGCTCGGCCACGGCATAGACCTCCTTGATCCAGCCCTCGACACCCTCGGCGGTACGGATGCGCAGAAAACCGTCCCGGCGCTCCAGTACCTCGAGGCGCTGGCCGGTGGTGACGACATTGACCGGCGGCTGGCGGCTGTCCGGTTCCGGTCGCACGCCCACGCGCAGGTTGTCGCTGATGTACATGGTCTCGGCAAGCGCCAGGAAGGGAAGGAGCAACAGGCCCGCCAGTAGCAGGCCCCTCAGGAACGGTGCGCCCCGATGCGGACGCCGATGGCTGAACCGGTTGCGCGGCATGGTAGTCCTCGAATGCTGCCGATGGCGTGCCGGCGCGGGCCGGCAGTACCAGAAACTACTGAATTATCGGCAAGATTGCAAAACCCTGCGCCATTTATCCCTGGGCGTCCAGATACAGGACCCCGTCCTCGACGTGAGCGGCGACCGCATGCAGGGACTGACCCACGCAGGGTCCGCGCAGGCAACGTCCGTCGCGCGGATCGAACAGGGCCCCGTGGGTGGCACACTGCAGCAGTTCACCCTGCACGTCGAGAAATTGGTCCGGCAGCCAGTTGAGGGCCACCCCCGTGTGGGGACAACGGTTTTCGTACACCTTGAGCTCGCCCGCGACACGCACGACGATGAGTTCCCGCGTACCGGCGGACGTATCCACCGTGAAACCGCGGGCGACGGGCCCGTCACCGGCGGGCAGATCGACGTCCGGCTCGCAGATGCGAATGGCCCTGTTGTCATCCGCCGTCAATTTGCCATCCCGCGGATCATGCCCGGCGCCCTCACCGCGAGCGAACACGGCAAACGAAACATGACCGCCCCGGCGCCGGGCAAACAGCATGCACGATGATCGCGGCAACGCGTTTCCGCCCTTATTTTCAGTAAAAAATGCATGCCGGTGCTCCACATCGCGGAATATTATGCTATGGTATATTCAATTTACACAAACCTGTATGCAAAGAATCAGGAGCAGACATGGCAACAAAGAAAAAGGCAAAGAAGAAGGTCGCTAAGAAGAAGGCCACGAAGAAAAAGGCTGCCAAGAAGAAGGTCAGCCGCAAGAAGGCCTCCAAAAAGAAGGCAACCGCCACCAAGCGCGTCCCGGCGATCAAGGAGCCGATGACCAAGTCGGCGCTCTACAGTGAGCTGGCCGAGCGCACGGATCTCACCAAGAAGCAGATCACTGCTGTCTTCGAGAGCCTTGCCGAGGTCATCAACGGTCACGTGCGCCGCAACGCCGCCGCCGTCTTTACCCTGCCCGGCCTGCTGAAGATCAAGGTCGTGCGCAAGCCGGCAACCCGCGCGCGCAAGGGGATCAACCCCTTCACCGGCGAGCCGACCATCTTCAAGGCCAAGCCGGCCCGCAACGTGGTCAAGATCCAGGCGCTCAAGGCGCTCAAGGAGATGGCCAAGTAAGACCGGCCAGCGGAGCGGCCACCCGGTCTTCTGCCGGGTGGCCGTTCGGCGACTTCCGCCCCGCCCCGTCGGCCACCGCGCCGGCAGTCCTGTTTTTCCCTGCAAAAATCCTCATCTACCGGTAAGCCCATCTTACGGTAAGCACGGCGCCGCCACCCAGCGGTGGATCCGTCGCCCACGCCACGGCCGCGCTGCCCCGTGCAGGGGTGCGCGCGTGGTTCTGTTCAGAAAAGGGGGGGGATCAGAACTGGATATTGAGCCCGAAGACGATGCCGTCGTCGAGGATGACGCTACCGACGTTCTGGATCTCGATTTCGAATTTCTGGTAGCCCACGTAGACCGTGGACAGGGGGATCACCTGGTAGCCCGCGCGCACGCCGTAGTCACGCAGGCCGATGGCGTCCGAGAAGGACACCGGTTCCGGGGCGATATAGAAATGCCCGGCGAGCTCGAAACCCGGCAGGGCGATGGGCGCCCACACGATGTCGCCCCCCAGGGCCACGGCGGTGGCGGTGTAGTTACCGATGTTGCCGTAATAGGCCCGGCCACCCAGGGCCACCAGCAGCGGGGCGTCGAGATTCTCGCCCCGCACCTGCAGGCCGACGCTGGCGGCATAGTCGTCGTTGTCGTTGTAGAGGATCCCCGCGTTGAGCTCCAGCCGGCCCAGGGCCTGGCCGAGCACGTCACTGACGTAGATGAAACGCGCGCTGTCGTTGCTGAGCTGGGCGGTCAGTGACTGGGCGTTGGTAACGGAGGAAAACAGGGCCAGGAGGGCGATGAGCAGGAAACGCGACATGGGCACGGGGTCCTCGTTGGTTCAGTATGGCTCGTTGCGGCGGGCGGCTCACACCCGCCTGACGGGCCAATCATACCCGGAATCCGCCGGGCGTACATCCCACCCCGTCGGCACTCAGTCGCTCCCGGCGGCAAGAATGGCGTCGAGGGTCTGGCGATAGATGGCCGCATGGGGACCGCCGAGGCGCACGGCCTCGCGCGCATGACGGGCGGCCGTGGACAAACGGCCCTGTTCGAGCAGGATCTGCGCGGCATTGTTGTGCGCCGGGGCATAGTCCGGCGCGCGCTCGATGATGGCAAGGAACTCGGCCAGCGCCGCCGCGCGCCGGCCCTCGGCATAGAGGCTGTTGCCCAGCGCCATGCGCAGGGGCGGGAAGTCCGGCCAGCGCCGCACCCCCGCGCGCCAGGCACGCAACAGGGCCTCGCGCGGCGCGCCCTTCTCCAGACCGTTCACCGCCTGGAAGTAGGACAGGGGCGCCATGGTGGCGGTGGTCTCACCCGGCGGCACCAGCAACAGGCCCCAGTGTCGGGCCCGCGACCAGGTGCGTTCGAACAGGGGCAGGTCCTGGACGTGCCGCCGGTAGCGGCCCGAGCGCAGCACCACCTCGCCCCGGCCGAGATCGAAACCCACCACCACCGCGTAGTGCCACACCGGGAACCAGTCGGTACCGAGGTTCTGCAATACCAGCACCGGGTGCCCGTCGGCCACTTCGCGAAACAGATCGGTGAGGCGCGGAGCGATGACATAGGGAATGCGCCCGTAGCTGCGCGCCGCCGCCATGAGTTCGATCTGCAGGCTGCCCTGCCGCGCGGGCAGGTACACGCGCGGCGCCAGATCCGCCGGTGCGACGGACACGCCGCTGGCCTCGAGCACCGTGGCCAGCGCCGCCGGACCGCACTGGTAGTCTTCCTGCGGGTAGAAGGGTGTCTGCGTGAGTTCCACCGGCCGCGCCAGCGCAGGGGGAACCGCGTCGAGCAGGGCGTCGGACTGCGGCGTGCCGGCACAGCCCGCCAGCAGGAGCACCAGCCCGCACAGGCCGAGCAGCCGTTCCCTGGTGTGCACGGAGATCAGTTCTCGGTAACGATGGGGCCCTGTGAGCCGTTGGGGGACCGGTTGACGAAGGGGAAGACGTCGGTATAGCCCATGATGTCGGTCCACAGCAGAACGAGAAAGATCACCGCGGCCACGGTGACGATGCCGCTGCCGGCGGGATCCTCGTCGAGCGCGCCCGCCAGTTGCAGAACTTCCTCGTCATCGAGCGCAGCCACGCGCACGGCGGCCTCCTCACCCGTCACGCCGCGGGCCACCAGGGCGTCCCGCAGGGCGACGCGTATCTGCGTCGTGTCGGCTACCGGCGTCTCGGCGGCCAGCAACTGCCCGGTGCCGACCATGGCGGCATGCGTCGGCGCGGCAACGACCGTGGTGAGAAACAGGCCCAGGAAAAAGACGGTCAGCAGGCGCTGACAAGAGAAACTTCGCATGAACATCGGCTCTCCTCCTGCAGGGTTGTCCCCGATGATAGCAGGGAGCCGGGTGCGGAGGCCAGACGACACTGCCCGCCTCAGTGGGGCGCGAGGAAGCGCTCGTCGGACTTCACCGTGTCCTCGATGCGGTCGAGGATGATCTGCCGCTTGCGCGCCGACTCCGGGTAGGCGGAAGTGTAGGAGACCACCTCGTGGCGGTTGTGCGCCACGCGGTCGATGCGATCATGCACGTCGGGGAACTGCTGCATGAATTCCAGGAAGGCGGTGCAGTTCACCTGCAGCACTTCCACCTGGGTGGCGGCCACCACGGTGGCGGCACGGGGAGAACCGGTGAGCAGGGACCACTCGCCGAAATACTCGCCGGGACGCAACAGGGCGATATTGACCGCATCACCGCCGGCGCTGGATTTCACCCGGCCAATGCCGTAGATAATGATGTAGAAGAACTCGCCCGATTCGCCCTCGCGCACGATCTCGGCGCCTTCGGGATAACTCACCAGCGCGGAATCGTTTTCGAGGATGCGCACCGCCTCTTCGGGCAGGGCGCGGAAGGGCGCCACGCCGCGCAGGGCAGTCTCGGTGATGCGCAGGCAGGAACGCTGGATCACCTGGCGGCGCAGACCCGGGCGCGAGGCAATGAGGCGATCCAGCACGCTGCCGCGGATCTCCAGCAGCACGGACGGCTTGCTCACGCGCACGTCGGACACGCGTGGCACGCCGAACAGCGCGGCGATCTCGCCGAACAGCTCGCCGCGGCCAAGGCGGGCGAGGGTGACGTTGCGCCCTTCCACTTCCTCGCTGACTTCCACCTCGCCGAGGACGACGATGTACACGCGGTCGTCGCGCTGGTACTGGTGGCACAGGACTTCACCAGCGGGGAAACTGCGCACCGCGCCGTGGTTCATGAGGTATTGCTTGTCCTCGACGGTAAGCAGTTCGCTGAAGGTGGCACTGCCCTCCACCGCCTGGTCGATGGCCGCGAAGATTTCCTTGTCCTGGCTCATGGTCTTTTTCCCGGGATGCGCTCTGGTATGAGTCAAATGTAGTCCAAATGGATTATATAATCCTTACCACGCTAGCATCGGCGCCCGGGTTCCGTGTGTTAAGGCACAAAAGCGGACCTGCTTCACAGTTTGGCATCCCGGTTTGCCAACAAACGCGCGGGGCGGCCGATCCGTGTGGACGGGCCCGGCGCACATAATTTAAGTAATTGGATCAAGTTGTTATGATAACTTACTGTCTCTGCATGGATTCCGACTGAGCAGCCCATGTTTCTGCCCCTGCACAAGCGCCCCGACTGGCGCAACCCGCCCCTCGTCACCCTGGCGCTGGTGCTGGTGCTGCTGGCGGTTCATGTCGTGGCGCAGAAAAACGACCGCGAGTTCGAGTCCGCCGCCAGCCAGTACTACTTTTCCGCGGGCCTGGCGATGGTGGAGATCCCCGCCTATATCCGTTTCCTGCGGGAGCGCGGCCTGCAGGCGCGCGCGGAAAAACTGGTGGCGGCCATCCGCCAGGATCGCCAGCGCGGTCTGTATGCCGCCTTCCAGCTCATCCAGGGGGACGGGCGTTTCCTCGGCGCCCTGCAGGAGGGGCGGGTGATCACCCGCGATGATCCAGGCTTTGCCCGCTGGCAGGCCGCGCGGGCGCGCTTCGAGGAACTGCTGTCACACTCGCTGGCCTGGCGCTTCGGCCTGAAACCCTACGACTTCGAGCCCCTCGCCCTGTTGACGCACATCTTCCTGCACGCCGACTACTGGCACCTCGGCGCCAACCTGCTGTTCCTGTTCATGTTCGGCTTCACCCTGGAGTATCTCGTCGGCCGCCTCAGGCTGCTGTTGCTGTTTCTCGTCGCCGGCGTCCTCTCGGGCGCCGCCTATGTGCTGCTCGAACCGGAAAGCGCGCGCTGGGGCATCGGCGCCTCCGGCGCCATCGGCGGTCTTGCTGGCGCCTATGCGGTGATCTTCGGCATGCGCCGGATCAATCTCTTCTACACCCTGATCTTCTACTTCGACCGCATCCGCCTGCCCGCCATCGTCATGTTGCCCCTGTGGCTGGCCTGGGAGTTGCTCGATTTCGTGATGCTGAAAAATTCCACCAACAACATTGCCCACATGGCGGGGCTGCTCAGTGGCGCCTTCATGGGCATGCCCTTCCGTTCCGGCCGGAACCTGGACACCGACTATCTCGACGAGGAACAGAAACAGCGCGACTACGAGCGCAGCCTGCGGCGCGCCCGGCAATACCTGGCGAACATGGAGTTCACCCTCGCCCACGAGCAGCTCGTCGAACTCAACCGCCAGTACCCCGACGACCGCGAGACCCTGCACCTGCTCTTCGGTCTCTCCAAGCTGGACGAGTTCGCCGCGGAGATCCATCGCTGGGCGGAAACCATCTTCCGGCTCGATGACAAGGATCCGCTCACCAGCCGCTTCATTCATTCCGTCTTCATGGAGTACCTGAAGATCGTCGGCAAGCTCAGCCATATCGGTATCGACACGCGCCTGCGTCTCTTGCAGCGTCTGGTGAGCATCGATGCACTGGATTCCGCCGAGACCGTGCTCAATGAAATCGCCGACGATCCCGACATGGCATCACGCATGCCGGCCAGCCTGCTGGTGCTGATCAATGCCGCGGAAAAACGCGGCGAGCGGGAACGCGCGGCGCGCCTGCGCGAGCAACTGCTGTCACACTTTCCCGACAGCGAGGAGGCGCGCCTGCTGGCCGGAACCAACCAGCCGGCATGATGGTACCGCCTGCCGCTCAGTGCACCTTTTCGACGATGGAAAGATAACGACGCACTTCGTCGGCCTGGCTGCTGTCGGGATAGTGGGACAGCACGTAGTTGAGGATCTTCTTTGCCTTCTGGTATTCCCCGAAGCGCTCGCACATGACCTGCGCCACCAGCAGGTAGGCCTCGGGGATCAACTGGTGTTGCGGATGGCTGCGGTGCAGGCCATTGAGGAGATGCAGAACCAGCCGGGAATGGGTACCGCTACGGAACAGGCGCGCCAGGGCCAGTCGCGTGGCAACGTTCTCCGGGCGGTATTCCCGATCCTGTTTCAGGCAGTCGATGTAGGCCTCCTGCGCGCGGCTGGCCTGCTGATCGTCGAGCAGGCGTTGCAGGTAGTC
>JALTLF010000015.1 GCA_027005735.1 Chromatiales bacterium
CGGTCTCGCCGAGCCATCCCGCCATGCTCCCGCTCTGATTCTCTCCCGAGCTGAGTTTCTCTGTCACCCCCCTCTCGGAAACGTACCCATCATCTGCTGTTGTGACGCCTGGTTCTGTCGGTGGGACCAACCGGTTGTTTTCCAGATAGTGACTGTCATGGCGGGGTTCCGAAGATCGCCTTGCGCTGCTCGAAGACAGTGCCGTCGATGTCACCGGAACGTATATAAGTCATTGAAAACTCGTATCGCTGGCTCGTGGCAACGTCGTGGTGACCGATGAGTATTTGTGTTTTCGACCAGCGGCAGATGTTGGACAGAATTTTCTTTATGTGTCACGCCATGTTTGAATATGGCACGAGTTGGAACATATGGCATCTTCAGACAATGAAGTCCAGGTCGGGTCACAGGGCCGGGTGGTTATTCCCGCTGCCTTACGCAAGGCCCTGAAACTCAAGCCTGGTGACCGGCTGGTGGCGCGCAAGGTGGGCGAGAGTCTGGTGTTGGAGCGGCGCGAGACGGTCGAGCGCCGCTTGCGGGAACGATTCAAGCACATTCCCCGGGATGTGGATCTCGCCGATGAGTTCATCGGCGAACGGCGGACCGAGGCGGAGCGGGAAGCCGGCTGATCATGAGCGTGATTCTCGACGCCTCTCGCCTTTTTACATGAAGAACCGGGTGGTGAGAAGGGCTCTCCGGTGCTGGAGGGCGCCTGTATTTCGGCGGTGAACTGGTCCGAGCTGTTGCAGAAGTCACTGCAACGGGACGTGAATATCAAGGGGATGCAGCAGGAGTTCGTTGAGGTGGGCCTGATCTTTGAACCGTTCACGCCGGAGCAGGCCGAGATCGCCGCCGGTCTATACCCCCAAACCGTGAATCGTGGTCTCTCTCTGGCCGACCGTGCCTGCCTGGCGCTGGCCCTGGACAAGGGATGGTCGGTCATGACGGCGGACAGGGCATGGGTCGGACTCGGTGTCGATGTCGATGTCGAAGTCGATGTGATTCGGTAAGGGTGATGACGACCTCTTGCCTGTCCGTCACGAGTGGAACAGGATCGTTCTCTTTATTGAGGGCTCCTTGCACCAGGCGGTCCGTACCTTGGGCGGGATGGATGCCTCTTTGCCAATCATGTAGAATCCTGAACCGCGGGCAGAGATGCGCATGGCCAGGTAACGGGGATTTGCGCACCGAAGCCTCTTGCGCCTTTCAGTTTCGACACGATCCATGACGGAGAATCAGGAGAGACGTCTTTACCATGGCTGAATACGACACCTCACCCGACGGAAAACACCAGCTTGTCTTTCAGCCCCTCAGCGAGGTGGGGATGGGAGGGCCCACCATTGGCATCATGGAAGTGGACGGTGTCGATCTGGGGGATGGTTTCATGAATTCGTGGTTGTGGAGTACTGACTGCAAGCACCTGCTGTTGTTGTTCTACGTGAGCAGGGCGCCCGATGTCACGGAGGGCTGTATCTTCGACCTGGTTGATCAGCGGCTGATCGAAACTGGTGTCCGCTTTGGTTTCAGCCTCCCGCCCGCTACTTTTGACGGCAGGGAAGTCGTATATGAGAATCAGCGCTGGGGGAAGGTCGTTCTGCGCTGACCGCACGCGAAGAAGCGTTGTTGCGGGGCGCTTTCATTCACCAAAGTGTCTATCACGCGGATTACTGCTATGGTCCCGGGCCGGCGCGACCGTGGTTCGCCGCTACCCATCTGTTTGATGACGGAAACGGGCGTATCGCCCGAAGATGGAAAACTGTCCGGGCTTGTGACCCCTGGTCCCGGGAATTCAGGATCCCGCCGCACGGGATGCGATTTTCAAAAGCCGCCTTCTGTCTTTCCAGCGCTGGCAGTGGAAAATACATCATGAAGGGGAGATATTCGGAACACATATTTATCACCTGTGGGCATCATGATCCAACGAGCGCCACAAGAAAATTCGTGAAAGGCCGAACATCTTCCCGCACACTGGCCTCTTCCAGTGCCGCTATGTAGGTATTCCGCTCCTCTAGCGGAATTACGGTCCAGTCCCAGCCACCGGCGGCCAGCATCAGGTTCATCAGAAACCGTCCAATGCGGCCGTTGCCGTCGGTGTAGGGGTGAATGTAGACGAAGATGAAGTGGCCGAGCACGACGCGGACGGCGGGTTCGGGCTCTTCCCGCAGCAGGTCGAAGAAGGCCGGCATGGCATCGCGGACCGCCCTGGGGCTCGGCGGCACGTGCATCGAGCGGCGAATATAGACGGGCCCGTTGCGGTAGCCCGCCAGATCGGCCGGGCGCAGTAGCCCCGCGGTTACACTGGGGGCAAGGAGTTCCCGGTACCAGTCGCCGTGAGCATCAAAGGCGACCTGGCCGGGATTGGCGTCTTCCAGGACTTTCTCGATGCTTGCCTCGACGCGCTGAAAGGCCTGCCAGTAGCGCGCTGCCAGGGCATTGCGATGTTCCCGGTCTGCTTCATTGTCATCCGGGTTCCAGTCGCCGCTGCGCACCCGTTCGATCAGCGCCGGGCTGACCTGATAGCCTTCGATGGAGAGCGAATGGTAGGCGTCGGTGGCGTAGACGTCCTCGACACGCTTGAGGTATGCCCTGGTGTCTTCTGGCAGGCCGGGGGGGCGGGGAAGCGTTCCAGGACCTCACTGCGCATGCCCTGCCACAGGAGGCGGATGCGGTTGACCCAGGGGGAGCGCTCCCGCGTCGTCAACACCTGTGGCACCGGTGTTTCAAAAGGGTCGGTTTCCCGCACACGGTATCCGGCCGCCTGCATGGTCTTCATGATATCGTCTGCAATGCGGTCGCGGCCGATGTTGCGAAAGGCGCCGGCAAGGCGGCCGGCGATGGTGCTGTGTCCGTCTTCCAGCAGCCGCTCCAGCACCTCTGAGGCGTCGCACACCAGACTCAGGGCTGTACGAACATCGGTGGGACTCTGCATGAAATACTTTGGTGAACAGGCGATGAGTGCCGCGGGCAAGGCGTACAGGCGAAGCCCGTCCATCTCCTCTATGTCTTTTTCTTCCGGTATCGATGCCCGGATATCGAGCAGCGAGGTGCCATGCGGCAGGGCTATGATATTGTTCTGGCCTTTTGGTGAGCGCACCAGAAGCTGGCGGGGCACTGTCCGATTGCCGGCGTGCAGCGCCAGGGACTGTTCCGGAGACAGGCACCAGTTCGTGCCGAAACGGTGCTTGAAGTAGGCGGCGCAGAACTGCCGAAAGCAGGCATACCATGCCGTACTTTCTCCCATGGGCTCATCCGGTCGAGCGGGGATGTACCAGCCCTTCATGACATCCTGCAGGAAACCGTTGCGGCACAGGCGCTCCCGGTGGGTGCGGCTCAGATCACGCGAGCGGATGGCCACCACGCCCCGGGCCTGGAGCACCCGCAGGGCTTTGAGTGATTCCGCCAGTTTTTCCGAAGGTGTGGCCATGCTGCTGTTCTGTTATTCGTTTATTGTGCTGTGCGAAGTTTAGTATATTATGTTGCATTATAATTAGTATATTGTGTCAAATTATTGCAAGTCTTTTGTGCAGTCGCAGGCCCTGCTTCCGATCCGTTCGGCGTGTATTTGACGGTGTTCAGGCAGTTACCAGCACTGACATGCTGAAAATGAAGAATTCTGATTCCTTGTTCGCAGTCAGGAGCCAGAAAGCGCCCAGCGGGTCTTCCCGCGCCGGGCCCGGCTAGCGGGCCAGCTGGACGAGGAGGAGGATGGCCAGGATCAGGGAGACGCCCTGCCAGAAGGCCACCGGGTTGCGTTCCATGAGGGGCGGGCGGGTCTTGTTGAGGAAGGCCTTGTTGGGGTGGCGCAGGTCGTAGGTGAATTCCGACAGTTCGCCGTAACGCTTGAGCGGGTCGATGTGCACGGCCTTTTGCAGCACGCCGTCGATCCAGGCCGGGATCTCGCGTTCTTCGTTCAGCACCGAGCGGTAGCGCAGCTTGCGCTGCGCCGCCCGCGTGCGGCATTTCACCACGTTGACGCCATAGGGCAGTTTGCCGCTCAGCATCTGGTAGGTGATCACGCCGAGCGAGAAGATGTCCGAGCGCGTGGAGCCGCTTTCGCCGAGGAAATACTCCGGCGCCGAGTACTGCGCCGTGCCGAGCAGGGTATTGCGCTCGAAGGGGCTGCTGATTTCCAGGACGCCGGGCACCTTCGTTGCACCGAAGTCGATGATTTTCACCACCCCGCCGGTGTCGATCATGATATTGTCCGGGCGCAGGTCCTGGTGGATCATTTCCTGGCGGTGGAAACCGCGTAGTCCCTGCGCGATCTGCTCGACGATCCGGCGCACCGCTTCGATGTCCGGTTGCGGGTTGTCGATCATCCACTGGGTGAGGGTCTGGCCCTCGATGTATTCCATGGCTACATAGACATGGCTGCGCTTGCGTGTCTTGTCGCAGGGCTTGAGCACGTGGGCATTGTTGATGCGCCGCGCGATCCACTCTTCCATGAGGAAGCGTTCGATGTACTCGGGGTCGTCATGCTTGTCGACGGCGGGCGTCTTGATGACGACGCTCCGTCCGGTTTCGGTGTCGATGGCCTGGTAGACGTGACTGCGGCTGCTGTCGTGGATACTGCGCACGATGCGGTAGCCATCGATCTCCATGCGTGGTTCCAGTGGCGGCGGCAGGGGCAGATCGGCCAGGTCATGGTACAGATCCGTGGCGCCATGTTCGGGGAGCTGGTCGATGCGGATGAGCTGGGCCGTGAGGTTGTCCCGGCTGTCCCCGGCGTAGGCCTCGCGGGCAAGGGCCTGCGCGGCGGCATCGAGATCATCGGCGTGTTCGCCAATGGTATCGATGATGAACTGCGTGCCCACATGCTCGTAGATCCCGTCGGTGACAAGCAGGAAGACATCCCCTTCTTCCAGGGGGATGGTGTCGAAGTCGATTTCCAGTTGCGGGGTGATCCCCAGTCCGCGGCTGAGGTAGCTTTTCTCGCTGGAGACCCACAGGCGGTGGTCCTGCGTCAGTTGTTCCAGTTCGCCATTGCGGAGGCGATAGATGCGCGCGTCGCCCATGTGAAACAGGTAAGCACTGGTCGACTTGAGTACCACGGCGCTGAAGGCACAAACGTAGCCGCGGTCCTTGTCGTAGGGATCATGGCTCTTCTGGGTCTGCGCGTGCAGCCAGGAATTGATGGCATAGAGGACGCGCTGGGCCGAGGTTTGCACCGACCAGGATTCCGAAGTGCACAAGTAGTCGTCGAGGAACCCGCGCACGGCGGCCTCGCTGGCGATCTGGCTGACGCGACTGCTGCTGATGCCATCGGCAATCGCGGCGGCAATACCCTTGGTGGTCAGCAAGGGTTCTTCCGGTACCACGATGCCGTGGAAGTCCTGGTTGATTTCCTTGTGGCCGCGATCGGTGAACTGCCCGGCGGAGATTGTCAGCCTGGAGGACATTGGGCGTCTCAGGTCCGGTTTGCCATGAGACACGGGGCCGGGAGACAGTAGCCTGTCTCCCGGTCCGCGATGTGTCGTGTCACAGTATAGCCTGTCAGATGGAGCGCCTGGGGGCGGTCTTGACGTGGGTGGTGTACAGGGTCAGACCGGTCAGGGACAGGCCGCCGACAAGGTTGCCCAATACGGTGGGGATCTCGTTCCACACGAAGTAGTCCATGATGGAAAAGTCACCCCCCATGATCATGGCGGAGGGGAAGAGGAACATGTTGACCACGGAATGTTCGAAGCCCATGGCGAAGAAGAGCATGATGGGCATCCACATGGCGATGACCTTGCCGCTCACCGAGGTGGAAATCATGGCGCCCACCACGCCCATGGAGACCATCCAGTTGCACAGCATGCCGCGGATGAAAATGGTCAGCCAGCCGGCGGCGCCGTATTCGGCATAGCCCAGGGTTCGCGCCTCGCCAATGCCGGCGATCTTCTTGCCCACCGCGCCGGGTTCGATGGAAAAACCATAGGTGAAGATCACGGCGATCATCAGGGCCACCAGTAGCGCGCCGGCAAAGTTGCCGACGAAGACCAGCCCCCAGTTTCGCAGGACGCCGCCGAGGGTGACGCCGGGCCGCTTGTCCAGCAGGGCCAGGGGCGTGAGCATGAAGACGCCGGTGAGCAGGTCGAAGCCCATCAGGTAGAGCATGCTGAAGCCCACCGGGAAGAGGATGGCACCCACCAGCGGCGAGCCGGTCTGCACGGTGATGAAGATGGCGAAGGCAGCGGCCAGGGCCAGGGTGGCGCCGGCCATGAAGGCGCGGATCAGGGTATCCCGGGTGGACATGTAGATCTTGGATTCGCCAGCGTCCACCATCTTGGTGACAAATTCCGAGGGGGCCAGGTAAGACATCGATGTTTCTCCATTTGATGATTGTTGGGCATGCGCAAATTCGTGCGTTTGCGTTGCGAAGTTTCGTGAACAGCCGTAGCGGAGCAAATTTGGTACCAGACTCGCGGGGTTATTCTATGTTGTTGTTATTTCGTGTGTTTTGGCAAAGAGATGAGGTTGTCAGGGACGGCATTGCACCGCCCTGGTGCGCCGCCCTTCTGCTTTGGTGCAGCGCGCGACCATTTGCGCGGCCTGGCCCGACGACGCTCTGGTCGCGGCCGTGATGGCGGGTGAGGGCGGCGGCGGGACAGGAAATCCATGCGTATTCAAGGGATAATGGCCGTCGCCGGCAAGTCTGCTAGGCTTTGATAAGTCTTCTTGGGATTCCTTCTGCTTTGTCTTCCGGCCCCACAGTGTTTCGATACGCACATTTTCCGGCCAGTCCGGCCCCGTCCGGCAGGTACCCGTGCCGGGGGATGGTGCGTGCCAGAGGAAAGCCATGACCCGGCCCGGCCTGTTGTGGCGTGTCTACCTGTTCATCTGCGTCACTTCCCTGGCGCTGGGCGCGGTGGTACTGGTGTGGCAGTGGCAGACCACGCGCGACGAGGCGGAAACCGAGTTGCGTTACGCCAATGAACTGGTGGCGCACACACTCGACATTCTCATGCGCAAGTACGAGGCCATGCTGGGGATCCTGGGTGATCGCCTGCTGGAGCTCGGCGGCCTCAGGGGCGCCGCGGCGGCACAGGGCCTGGTGGACGACCTGCTGGCGCGCAACCCCGAGCTGGCCGGCTTCGGGCTGGCCGACACGAGCGGCCGACTCGTTCTGACCAGCGCCAACCTCGATCGCGGCAGGCTGCCCAACCTGAAGCAAACGCCGGAGACGACGCGCAGCTTCGCGCAGGCGCTGAAAAGTGATCACATGGTGCTTGGTCGGAACTATTACATGCCCGCCCTCGATGCGTGGATCGCCCCCCTGCGCATGGCCCTGCGCGACGAACAGGGCAGCGTACTCGCCGTCATGACCACCGGATTGAAGCTGGATTCCACCGCCGGCCTGTGGGCGCATGGCACCTTGCCGGAACACCTCAAGGTGGTGGTCTATCGTCGGGACATGTACCGGCAATTCGCTTCCCATGCCAGACCCGAACAATACGCGGCCCTGTTTGGCCGGCCCGTGGGCGAGGGACAGCTCAGCGGCTTCCGGGAAAGATTGCGCGAGGCGACAGGCATGTCGCTGGACGAGTTTACCGCCTCTGGCCGACTGGTAACCGTAAAGAGTCGCAATGCGGAAGGCGAGGAGCACCTGACAACCGTTCGCTTCATGTCCCGTTACGGATATTACATTCTTACCGCCATCCCCATGCGCAGCCTGCTCTCCCGCTTCCTGCCGCCGGCGGTGTGGACGGTATCCTTGTTGCTGGCATTCAACCTGGTGCTGGCGCTGGTGTTTCGCGCCAGTATCCGCTTGCAGAAGGAGGCGCGCTTTCGCCTCAAGCATCTGGCCACCCATGATCAGCTTACCGGCCTGCCCAACCGGCGCTGTCTCGTCGATGGTTTCGCGGACTGGCGTCGGCAGCACGGTCCCTGTTTTACCCTGCTGTTCATCGACCTGGACAACTTCAAGGGCATCAATGATCTGCATGGCCATTCCGTGGGTGACAGTATTCTCAAGGAGGTGGCGCAACGCCTCGAACAGAGCTTCGC
>JALTLF010000016.1 GCA_027005735.1 Chromatiales bacterium
CCCCAGGACGGGCGCATCAAGATGAACCTGTCCAAGAACCGCGCCATCGACTTTCGCGTCAACACCTGCCCCACCCTGTTCGGCGAGAAGATCGTCCTGCGTATCCTCGATCCCAACAGCGCCAAGCTGGGCGTGGATGCGCTGGGCTTCGAGGAAGACCAGAAGAAGATCTTCCTCGAGAACATCCACAAGCCCTACGGCATGACGCTGGTCACGGGACCCACCGGCAGCGGCAAGACGGTGACCCTCTACACCGGCGTCAATATCCTCAACCAGCCGGACGTGAACATCTCCACCGCCGAGGACCCGGTGGAAATCAACCTGCCAGGCATCAACCAGGTCAACGTCAACCCCAAGGTGGGGCTGGACTTCGCCTCGGCCCTGCGCGCCTTCCTGCGCCAGGACCCGGACATCATCCTGGTGGGCGAGATCCGTGACCTGGAGACCGCCGAGATCGGCATCAAGGCCGCCCAGACCGGCCACATGGTGCTCTCCACCCTGCACACCAACGACGCGCCCCAGACCCTCACCCGCATGGTCAACATGGGCGTACCGCCCTACAACATCGCCTCGGCGGTGAATCTCATCATCGCCCAGCGCCTCGCCCGGCGCCTGTGCAACCACTGCAAGAAGGAACTGGACATCCCCCGCGAAGCCCTGCTCAAGGAGGGCTTTACGGAAGAAGAAGTGGCGAAGGGCATCAAGGTCTATGGCCCCGTGGGTTGTGACCAGTGCAACGACGGCTACAAGGGCCGCGTGGGGATCTACCAGGTGATGCCGGTGTCCGAGGAGATGGGCCGCATCATCATGGAAGGCGGTAACGCCATGCAGCTGGCCGCGCAGGCGAAGAAGGAGGGCATTGCCGACCTGCGCGAGTCGGGGCTCAAGAAGGTCAGGGCCGGCATCACCACCCTCGACGAGGTCAACCGCGTCACCAAGGACTAGACACCAAACCTTATCTTAAATTCAGGTACACACGTCACTGACAACAGGAAACGGACGAGATGGCGCAGACTGCAACACAAACGGTATTCCAGTGGGAAGGCAAGAACCGCAAGGGCCAGAAGGTCAAGGGTGAGCTGCCTGGGACCAACGTGGCGCTGGTCAAGGCGGACCTGCGCCGCCAGGGGATCCAGCCCACCAGCGTAAAGAAGAAGGGAAAACCCCTGCTCGGTGGTTCGAAACGGATCAAGGCCAAGGATATCGCCATCTTCAGCCGCCAGCTGGCCACCATGATGAGCTCCGGCGTACCCCTGGTGCAGGCCTTCGATATCATCGGCCGTGGCCACGACCACGCCGGCATGCAGGAGTTGCTGGGCAAGGTCAAGACCGACATCGAGTCGGGCAGCAACCTCTCCGACGCCTTGGCCAAGCACCCCCTGCAGTTCGACGACCTGTTCTGCAACCTGGTGCGCGCCGGCGAACACGCCGGTATCCTCGACAATATTCTCGACAAGATCGCCACCTACAAGGAAAAGACCGAGGCTATCAAGGCCAAGATCAAGAAGGCGCTGACCTATCCCATCGCCGTCATCGTCGTGGCCTTCCTCATCACCGCCGTGCTGATGATCTTCGTCATCCCGGAATTCAAGAAGCTCTTCGGCAGCTTCGGCGCCGACCTGCCCGCCCCCACCAAGATTGTCATCGCCATGTCGGAGTTCTTCCAGGCATACTGGTATTTCATCTTCGGCGGCATCATCGGCGCCGTATGGGGTTTCATGCACTCCTACAAGCGCTCGCGCAAGATGCGCGAGTCCATGGACCGTTTCATGCTCAAAATCCCCATCTTCGGCCCCATCCTCACCAAGGCCGCCATCGCCCGTTACGCGCGTACCCTCTCCACCATGTTCGCCGCCGGCGTGCCCCTGGTGGAGGCCATGGACTCCGTGGCGGGCGCCGTGGGCAATGCCGTCTATAG
>JALTLF010000017.1 GCA_027005735.1 Chromatiales bacterium
CGAGGGTAATGGCGTTGAGATTGCGGTAGATGGCCGCGTAGCGCTCGCTGGTCTCCATGCCGGCGAGCAGCACGCGACGCGCCTCGTCCATGTCGCCCTGCTTCGCCAGCAGGACGGCCAGGTTGTTGTAGGCCTCGGGCAGCTGGGGGAAGCGCCTGATCACTTCGCGGTAGGCGTCGATGGCCTCCGTCACCCGGCCGGCGTCCTGCAGGGCGCGGGCAGCGGCAAAGGCGGCGGCGGGATCCCCGCGCTCCCCGGCGGTGCCGATCCCCATGCTCGCCAGGCCAAGGAGAAACGCCAGCATCAGGCGGGCAAGTGGCATTCTGAGTACGGTCATCGACACGTCCGGGTGTTCTCGCTGTCCGGCTGTCCGGACCCTGGTGTTCGTTACGGCCCGACACACGCGACGCCGGCTCCGCCGCGCGCTCGACAGGGACGCGGCAGACGGCGCCGGGCAGGGCCGGCCAACGCGATCAAGTCTATGGAAGATCGTGAAATTTTTCCAGTGACGCGATCGCGGGTGCCCGCCTCAGCCCCGCGCCCCGCCGTGGGCTGGCTCCCGCCTCTCGCCCGCGCTCATGCGTTCCATCAGGTAACACAGACAGTCCTGGTAGATGATCTGCGCATCGAGGGTCAGCATGGACGGCATTACCGGGATGCGGGTGCGGATCTCCCCGTTGTGAAAGCTGAAGTAACGCTCAACCACGTCCACGCCGGCGTCATTCCAGACGTGGATGCCGGGATTGCCCTCGCCCCGAGTCCAGCCCAGCAGGGTATCTGCGGGCAACTCATGGAAATTGAGGCGATCGAGTTCCGTGATGAAACAGAGATCGGCATCCTCGTCCTCGGCGCCAAAGGCGATACTGACGTGGCTGGGGATCTTTGTCACCGCCACGGTGTGATAGAGATCGATGTCGTGTTCCATGACCGCGTGATCGGGAAAGTGCGCGAGATGCAGGGCGGCGTCGATGGACTCCTGCGCATGCTGCACGCCATGGCGTTCCCCCGGCTTGCCGCACTCGATGGTGATGGATGGACACAGGCGCGCCATGGCCAGCGACATCACCGTGTCCGGTTTCTCGAAGAACACCACCGTGCGACTGAACAACAACGCAAGGTGGCGGAATTCTTCGTCCAGGCGGTTGATACAGGCATAATGCGGATTGAGGCCGGTATTGTTGTGCACGTCGATGGCGGCGAAGGGCTCGTGCCGTTCGATGCTTTCGAGCACCTGCCGCGCCATGCGGTGTTCCGGCGTGTTACCGTCGCACTTCCAGATGCGGTTGAAGTCCGGTTGCCCGGGGAGGTGACGACAGGCCTTCGCGGCGGCGCGCACATTACCGATGAAGAGACTCAGCGCGCGCGGCAGCTCACGGTCGTGGTAGGCGGCCAGCAGGCGGCGTATCGCCTCCCAGCCCACGTCCTCGTTGCCGTGCAGGAGCACGGAGACGAACAGCGGCCGCGGCTGGCGTCCCGGCAGGTGGATCAGGGTCGGCCCGCCGAGTCGCGCCTCCAGTTCCGTCGCGCCGCAGGCGAGCAGGCCCTCGGGCAGGTGGTCCAGTTCTCTCAGCATGGCGTCCATCTTACACCGACCACTCGTGCACCGGCTCGCCGGAGAACTGGCGTTCCATGTAGGCCTTCGTCAGGGCCGCCATGTCGCGCCCGTGGCGTTCCACCCAGGCGCGCTGCCAGGTGCTGCCGTTGGTGTTCGCCTCCAGGCGCCGGCGGATGACGCCGAGGTACTCGTCGATGTCGGCGCTGGCGATGCCCAGCTGCGCGAGGCCGTCGGCGGCGAGATCCAGCAACTCCATCAGCAGCTCGCGCGCCGACACGCGCCGCACACCTGCGCTGCCTTCCTCCCCCTGCCAGCTGAGCTGCGCGCGCAGGCCGAGACGCGCGGCGGCATAGAAGTTGTCCCGCGCCTTACCGAAATCCAGCGACGGCTGTACCGCCACGTTGCGTTGTGCCAGCGCCACGCAGGCGCCGCAGAAGAAGGCCGTGTTGGCGATGGCGTCGATGAGGCTGGGACCGGAGGGCACGACGCGATGCTCGACGCGCAGTTGTGGGCGTCCCTCGGCATCGAAACCGATGAGCGGGCGGTTCCAGCGCCAGATGGTGCCATTGTGCAGGCGCAGGTGGCGCATGGCCTCGGGGGGATCGTCGAAATGCTCCGGCAGCATGATCGGGTAGTGTTCGAGGTTTTCCCGAAAACATTCCATCAGCGACTCGCGCAGGTAATGATCGCCAAAGGTGACGCGCCGCACCGGGCCGAAGCGCGCGCCCTCGAAACCGCCGGTGGCCACCGCCTGCTCGAACAGGGGGATGCGCGTCTCCTCCCACAACAGCCTGCCGAACAGGAAGGGCGAGTTGGCGCACAGCGCCACCATGGGCGCCGACAGCAGGATTGCGGTGTTGAACAGGCGCGCCGCCTCCGCCGCCGGACCCTGCAGGTGGATCTGGAACGAGGTCGCCGCCGATTCCAGCATGACGTCGCGGTGCGCCACGCGCAGGTGCTCGACGCCGTTGATGTCGAAGGTCAGCGGTCGGCCGCGGCGCAGGTGCAGGACCTGGCGGTTGAGGGCGCGGTAGCGCGCCATGTGCGACATGTTGCCGAGATTGAGGTCTTCGTTGCGCACCGTGGGCAGGATGCCGATGGCGCACACGTCCACTGCCATGTCGCGCGCCGTGGCCTGGCACTGCTGCCAGGTGCGCGTGAGTTCATCGTGGAAGCGGGAAAAGGCGTGATCCCTGAGGACCTGGGGGGTGCTGTTGATCTCCACGTTGAAGCGCGCCAGTTCCGGGCTGGCCAGCTCGCTGTCGAGGCGTTCCAGGAAGATCTCGTTGCAGGCCGCCGGCTGCCGGTTCTCGTCCACCAGCCAGATCTCCAGCTCGTAACCGGCGCGGTAGCCGTCGTCGTGGAAGCGCCCGCCGGCGAACCATTCGGCCAGCAGCTCCGTCTCGGCACGCAGGCGTTCGCGGTAGCGGGCGAAGTCCGCCTCGTCGAACTGGCTGCTGGCGATCTCGTCGCCCACTACGGCCGCTCCCCGAGGACGGCATGCCGGCGCACCCAGGCGTCCACCTCGGCAAGGCGTTCGCGGGTGCCGACGTCGAACCACGCGCCGCGATAGTGTTCCCCGCTCACTTCCCCGCGCGCCATGGCCTCGCGCAACAGGGGGGCGAGGGGGAAACGGCCCGGCGCACAGTCGGCGAACAGTTGCGGCCGGTACACGCCGATACCACTGAAGGTGAGACCCGTCCCGTCTCCGGTATCGAGGCGGCCGTCGCGCAGGATGAAGTCGCCGCCGGGATGATGGGCGGGATTGTCCACCATCACCAGGTGGGCGAGACCCGCGGGCGCCGCGGGCAGGGCCGCGAAGGGGTAGTCGGTCCAGATGTCGCCATTGACCACCAGGAAGGGGGCGTCACCCAGCCAGCGCAGGGCCTGCCGGATACCGCCGCCGGTCTCCAGCGCCGCCTCGCCCTCGTCGGAAAAATGCAGGCGCAGGCCCGCCGGCGCCAGTTCCCGCGCGCGCGCGCGGATCTGATCGCCCAGCCAGGCATGGTTGATCACCACCTCGCCGATGCCCGCCGCCGCCAGCGCGTCCAGGTGCCAGCCCAGCAGGGACCGCCCCCCCACCGCGAGCAGGGGCTTGGGCGTGGTGTCGGTAAGCGGGCGCAGGCGTTCCCCGCGCCCGGCGGCGAGGATCATGGCCTTCACGAGGCCACCCCGGCGCGCGTGGCGAGAAAGCGGCCGAGACCGGCCAGCTCCTCGTGCCGCGCGCAGGCCCGCATGACATAGGCCAGGGTACGGGGAATGTCGTCGAGGTAGCCGGGCTTGCCGTCACGATAGTTGAGGCGCGCGAAGATCCCCGCGGCCTTGAGGTGACGCTGCACGCCCATGAGATCGAACCAGCGGTGGAATTCCGCCTCCGCCACGTCGCACACCCCCGCTTCGCGTGCGCGCGCCAGGTAACGCGCCATCCATTCCGTCTGCAGGGCCTCGGGCCAGGTGATGTAACAGTCGCGCAACAGGGAGACGAGATCGTAGCTGAGGGGACCGTGGACCGCGTCCTGGAAATCGAGGATGCCGGGATTGGGCTCGCTGAGCATGAGGTTGCGTGAATGGTAGTCGCGGTGCACCGCCACGCGGGGCTGGGCCAGGGCGCTGGCGCACAACAGGTCCTCGACCTCGTCGAACAGGCGCCGCTCGTCCGTGTTCAGGGCGATGCCGAGGTGGCGTTCGAGATACCACTCGCGAAACAGGGCCATCTCGTCGCGCAGCAGGCGTTCATCGTAGGGCGGCAGGGTCTCGGGGGAGGGATAGGCCGCCTGCAGGCGCACCAGCGCGTCGATGGCATCGCCGTAGAGTCGCCCGGCATGCTCGGCCTCGCCGTGGGTGAGGGCATCGAGATAGGTCTGCGTGCCGAGATCGCTGAGCAGGATGAAGCCCTGCGCGAGATCGGCGGCCAGCACCTCCGGCACGTGCAGGCCGGCCTGCCGCAGATCAGCGGCGACGCGCAGGTAGGGACGGCTGTCCTCGCGCTCCGGCGGCGCGTCCATGACGATACAACTGCCCGCCGCATCGGTGAAACGAAAATAACGCCGGAAGCTGGCATCCGCCGAGGCCGGCGCGAGGGTATAGTCCGCGACACCCCGGACCTCCCTTGCCCACTGTTCCAGACGCGCGCGGCGTTTATCCAAGCTATGCCCTCCAAAAGTGACTCTATTATAAGGTAAGCTTGCCTGCACGCCACACCCGTATCCGCAACATGCCCAACAAGATACCCGGCGAGATGACCAGCGACACGAGCCAGCCACAACGTTATCCCTTCATCGACGCCGCGCGTGGTTTCGCCATCCTGCTGATGTTCGTCTACCACTTCTGCTTCGATCTCGCCTGGCTCGGACTGGCCGACTTCGATTTCTACCGAGGTACCGGCTGGCTGCATTTCCGCAGCCTCATCGTCACCCTGTTTCTCGGCATCATGGGGGTGAGCCTCTACCTGTCCACGCGGCACGGCATCGACTGGCGGCGCTTCGGTCTGCGCCTGGCAATGATCGCCGGCTATGCCGCGCTGGTGAGCCTCGGCAGCTACCTGCTGTTTCCCGACAGCATGATCGTCTTCGGCATCCTGCACTTTGCCGCGGTGGCCAGCGTGCTCGGCCTGTTGTTCATCCGTTTCCATGTCGCCAACCTCGTCATCGGCATCGCGCTCATCCTGCTGGGTAACTACCTGCCCCTGCCCCTGTTCGATCAACCGGCGCTGCACTGGATCGGCATGATGACCCACAAACCCGTTACCGAGGATTACGTGCCGCTGCTGCCCTGGTTCGGCGTGGTGCTCATCGGCCACTTCCTCGGCCACGTGATCTTTTCCCGCCGGCGCCCGGCGCTTGTAATACAATGGCGTGAAACGGGCTGGCTGCGACGCACGCTGTGTTTCGGCGGGCGCCACAGCCTCAATCTCTACATGGTGCATCAACCGATCTTCCTGGGCCTGCTGTACGCCGGCCTCTGGCTCAGCGATCGCGTGGCGGGGTGAAGTGAACGTGACAAGGGTTTCGGGGCCGGGCGCACGCCCGGGTTGGCGCCGTGACCGCCGGTGCGCGGCCCTCCTGTGCCTCGCCCTGCTCGGCGCCGCGCTCGGCGCGCAGGCCGCCGATCCCGCCGGCACGCGACACTGCGCGAAACCCCTCGTGCAGTTGCTGCCCACCACCCCGGCCGCCTCCATCCGTCGCGGCGACGTGCTCCTGCAGGCCGACCGCATCAGCTACCGCCAGGGCGAGGATCTCTTCATCGCCGAGGGCAACGTCCTGCTGCGCGACGACGACAGTCTCGACATCCTCGGCGACAGCGCGCGCCTGAATCTTTCCACTCGGGACGGCGAAATCACCGGCGCGCGCTTCTACCGGCCCGCGGACGGCAGCCAGGGCAGGGCCGCGCGCCTGCGCCTGCAGGGCGGCACGCGCATCGAACTGGTGGAGACCAACTTCACCAGTTGCGACCCCGAGGACCCGGACTGGGAACTGGTGGCCGGCAACATCCTCCTCGACAACGCCACCCACCAGGGGCATGCCGAGGACGTGGTGCTGCGCTTCAAGGGCGTGCCCCTGCTCTACCTGCCCTACATGCGTTTCCCCATCGGCGACGCGCGCCTCACCGGTTTCCTGTTCCCCTCGCTGGGCACCACGGTGGAGACCGGCACCGAGCTACGCGTTCCCTATTACTGGAACATCGCCCCCAACATGGATGCCACCTTCACCCCGCGCTGGATGAGCAAGCGCGGCACCATGCTGGAGACCGAGTTCCGCTATCTCACGCCCCGCCACGGCGGCAAGCTGTTCCTCACCTGGCTGCCCGAGGACGATCTCAGCGGCGAGGAACGCGGCGAGCTGCGCTGGACCCACAGCGCCAGCCTCGCCCGCGGGTGGAGTGCCGGCATCGACTTCGCCACCGTCAGCGACGACAACTACTTGGAAGACTTTGGCGGTAACCTGGCGAGCACCAGTATCACCCACCTGGAACAGCTCGCCCAGCTCGTCTACACCAGCCGCGAGTGGACCGTCACCACCCGCCTGCAGGGCTACAAGACCCTCAGCGGCGCCATCCCTTACCGGCGCCTGCCCCAGATCAGCTTCGCCCGCCGCACGCTGGAGCGTCCCAACCGCTTCAATTTCCTCTTCAGCGGTGAACTGGTGCGCTTCGACCATCCCACCGATGTGCCTGTCGGCCAGCGCGTGGACCTGCAACCGGGCATCAGCTATCCCCTCTATACCCCCGGGGCCTGGCTGACGCCGAAGCTGGTGCTGCGCCATACCGCCTATCAGCTGGAGCGGGTAGGGCCGGGTCAGCCCGACGCGCCCACGCGCAGCCTGCCGGTTGTCAGCATCGACAGCGGCCTGGTCTTCGAACGCAACTTCGACTGGGGACAGCGCGCGCTGGTGCAGACCCTCGAACCGCGCGTCAAGTACCTCTACATTCCCGAGCGGGATCAGAGCCAGTTGCCGAATTTCGACACCACCGAGCTGACGCCCACCCTGTTCCAGCTGTTCCGCGACTACAGCTTCACCGGCGCCGACCGCGTCGCCGCCGCCAACCGGATCACGGCGGCCCTCAATTCGCGCATCCTCGACCCGCGCAACGGCCGCGAGCTGCTGGTCGCCGGCATCGGCCAGGCCTTCGAGTTCAACCCGCGCCCCGGCGAACCCAGCACCAGCAACCTGTTCGCCGAGTTGCACGGCCAGCCCACCCTCGACTGGGACCTGGGCCTGCGCGTGGAGTGGAACCCGCGTACGGACGAGGCCGAGACCATCACCACGCGCCTGCGCTACCGCGATGCCCACAACAACGCCTTCTTCCTGCGCTACCGCTTCCTGCGCGACGAGGTCAAGAACTGGGAGGTGGGCGGCCTGTGGCGCATCAATGCCCGCTGGCAGCTCATCGGCCTGCGCCAGTACGACCTCATCAACGACCGCGACACCGAGACCATCTACGGTTTCCAGTACGACAGCTGCTGCTGGGGCCTGCGCCTGGTGCGTCGGGAATACATCGCCGACGAGCTCGGGGGTTCCAACAATGCCATCCTGCTGGAACTCAATCTCAAGGGCCTGTCGAGCTTCGGCGATCAGAAACGCATCGGCCGCCTGCTGGAACGTGGTATCCTTCCCTGAATGTCCCCCGCGCATGGTGCGCCGGCACAACCGGGACCCCGAACCAGATTCCGACCTTGAAGAAGTACAGCCCATCATGAAGACCCTGCTTGCCCTGTTCTCCACCCTGCCCCGCCCCCTGCCGGCGAGCCTGTTGCTGGCCCTGGCGCTCGCCGGCAGGGGGCGGGGCAGGGTGGAGAACAGGGCAAGCAGGGTCTTCATGATGGGCTGTACTTCTTCAAGGTCGGAATCTGGTTCGGGGT
>JALTLF010000018.1 GCA_027005735.1 Chromatiales bacterium
TCTTGGCCGAGAAGGCCCCCTTCGGCCATGCGGCCAGCACCATGCCCGGCGTCAGCAGGCCCGCGCCCACGGCGACCGCAACGGTGCCCGTCGCCAGGCTCCCCTTCAGAAATGTTCTGCGTTGCATGTTTCTTACTCCCCTCAAGGATTTTGGTTCAATCACCGCCTCATCAGGCGGTATATGATTCAGGTGACAGTGCGTCGCTTACAGGCTGTAGACCCACTCGACGATGGCGTCGATTTCCTTCTCGGTCAGGATCTCGTGCTTGCCGAAGGGCGGCATGACGGTCGCCGGATTCTTGGCAGTGGGATCCCAGATCTGCGCCTTGAGCGCGGCCTTGTCAGGAAAGCGTGCTTTCATGGCGACCAGGGGAGGCCCGATGTTGCCGGGTGATACGGCCCCCTGGTACTGGTGGCAGGCAACGCAGTTGCCCTTCTTGCGATTCTCGGCAATCTTCTTGCCGTCGGCAATCAGATCGGCATGTGCTACGCCCGGCATCACGATGCTGCTGGTACCCAGTATCATCGCGACCGCACTGGCAGCAGCCACAAGGGAAGCGGTCTTCCGCATGGTGTCCTCCTCGTCAGGTCTTGAAAATCAAAGACGTCAAAGCCCGTTAACCGTAGGTATCATCAAATTCTTCAGTCAGGGGCCAAAAGCGTTATATTTTTTCACCCTTCCCCGGGAATTCGGGCAAGGGCACGAAGCCATAGAATACAACAACGTTCCTAGACTGCAAGCACTAATACCTCTCCCGGCCATATTAGTGTTTTATTAATTTTCCATGTGCTCCCGGGGGCATCGCGACGGTGACAATGGTTACAGGTAGTGCACCGAAATCGTGCAGGCGCCCGCAAGGGGGCTATTCGGCGGGCAACTGTTCCAGTTCGTGACGGATGGCGCGGATACGCGCGTCGATGCGCGAGATCTGAATGAAGTTCAGCCCCGGTACCTTGCTGGCCAGGGTGAACTGGGTCAGGGCATCGTGGCTCAGGCCGGTCTGGTAATAGTACTCCCCCATGGCCTCGTAGGCATCGGCCTGATGGCCCTGCTCGGACTCGGTTCGGGCGAGAAGGCGGTAGAAAACGGGATAGGGCGTGGGGCGGCGCAGGTAGTCTTTCAGCAGCCTGCTCGCTGCCGCGGCACGGCCGTTGTCGAGCAGGGCGCTGGCATAGGCGTAGGTGACGATGGCGTTGCCGGGCGCGTTGGAGAGGGCATCCGCATAGATGGCCAGCGCCGCCTCGACCTTGCCCCGCCGCAGCCTGAGCTCGGCCTCGGCGATGCGGTAGGCGGTGCGGTTGGGCTGGCGGGCGAGGAGCTTGCGCAACTCCAGCGACGCGGCGTCGAGCTGGTTGCTTTCCATGAGCGCCAGCACCAGGCCATAGCGCGTGGCGTCGGCATCCAGGTAGCGTCCGTTTTCCAGTTCTTCCCGGAGTTGTACCGCGAGCCGCCGTTTGTTGTGGGCCGTCATGACACGCAGGCGTGCGCGCACCAGGTGGAAGCGGCTCTCGTCGCGCACCGGCTGGGCCGGCAGGGCAGCGGCGCGATCCACGGCCTCGGCGATGCGTCGCTCGGTCACCGGGTGGGTGCGCAGGAACTCCGGCAGGCTGGGACCCTGCAGGCGTGCGGCGCGCTGCAGGTGCAGGAAGAAGCCGGCCATGCTGCGGGGATCGAAGCCGGCACGCGCCAGCAGGTCGATGCCGATGCGGTCGGCTTCCTCCTCGTTGGCGCGGATGAAATCGATCTGGGACTGGGCGCTCTGGGCGGCGAGGCTGGCCGCCGCCGCCTGGGCGATGTCGCCCTGTCCACCCAGCAGGATGGCGGCGATGATGGCCGCCGTGAGGGGCAGGTTGTCCTCGCCGGCCTCGTAGGCGCGGGCATGGTGGCGCTGGGTGACGTGCACCACTTCGTGGGCCATCACGGCGGCCAGCTCGCTCTCGTTTTCCGCTTCGGTGATGAGGCCGTAGTGCACGCCCACGAAGCCCCCGGGCAGGGCGAAGGCATTGATCTCCGGATCGTTGATCAGCAGGAACTGGAACTCCGGGCGCGTGCCGTCACCGGCGGCCACCAGGCGGTAGCCGAGATCGTTGAGATAGTCGGCGACGATGAGGTCGTCGATGATGGCGTTGGCGCGGCGCAGGTTGCGCACCACCGCCGCGCCGATCTGGTGTTCGCGCTCGGGGGTGAGGGCCTCCAGGGCGCTGTCGCCGATGTCCGGCAGGGTGATCTCGGCACCGGCGGGCGCAAGGGCGCCCAGCGAAAACAGCACCGCGAGAACAATGGCCGGCCAGTGTGACCTGGGCGTGGGGGGTGACAGCATGGGCACCGGGATTTCCTGACTCGATGTATGGTTCTGAGCGCCCGCTTTCCCTGTTGGCGCCCTGTTTCCACCGGGGTGGCGCCCGCGCCGCGCCGGGCGTGCCGTCGCGTCGGGGGCTCGCTGGAATCTTACCACTGCAAACGTCCCTTGCCGAACCGGGGGTCAAGGTCGGTGACAACCGCTTTCCCCGGGGTGGAATGGGGTCGGAATGAGACCGGTGGGATTGTATATATTAGTAACAATTAATATACTCCCGCCCCGTCGCGTCGGCGGCAGGGTATTAAACCGCACTACAGGAAGGGGAATTATCGCCATGTATCCGGTCAGGGAAATCGAGGTCGCAGACCTGCAGAAATTGATGGAAGAAAATGGTCGCGTCCAGCTGGTGGACGTCCGCAATCCCGCCGAGGTGGCGCGGGGCGCCATCCCGGGTTCCAGCAATGTCCCCCTGCATCTCATTCCGCTGAAGCTGAGCCAGTGGCCCGCGGAGGGACCGGTGGTGCTGTACTGCCACAGTGGCGCGCGCTCTGCCCAGGCCTGCGCCTTTCTCAACCAGCAGGGCGTGGACAACGTCCTGAACCTGCGTGGCGGGATCCAGGCGTGGATCTCCAGCGGCCTGCAGGTGGCCTGAACGGCAGAGTTCCGGCGCTTATTCCACCGGCTATATAAGGAATTGTGTGCGCGGCGCGGCGCGTAGTGCTTGCCTTCGTTGCCCACATATCATATAAGAGTTAGTTTCAATACTAATATTTTGTTGGGCCGTCGCCATCGCGCGGTCGACAGTGACGCCAACGAGAGCAATTTTTTAACCCGGAGTTTCGATACTCTCAAATTCAAGAGCAGGAGAACGTAATGGCTAATTTCGATCAAGAACTGGACGCAACCGGACTGAACTGTCCGCTGCCGATTCTGCGCGCGAAGAAGGCGCTGGCCTCCATGTCTTCGGGCCAGGTGCTGCACATCATCGCCACGGATCCCGGTTCGGTTAAGGATTTCGATGCCTTTGCCAAGCAGACCGGCAACGAGCTGATGGAATCGAAGGAAGAAGGCGGCAAGTTCGAGTTCCTCATCAAGAAGGCCTGATTCCGGGTGTGCCGGCGTCATGACCGACGCCGGCGCGCTTGCTTGCAAGAACAACGTAGTTTTGTCTGCCAGTTAGCAAGTGGGGAAATCTCAACGAAAGGGGACACCGATGTCTGAGAAAAAACTTGCGATTATTGCTACCAAAGGAACCCTCGATTGGGGATATCCTCCATTTATTCTTGCGTCGACTGCCGCAGCGCTGGGTTATGAGACCCAGATCTTCTTTACCTTCTACGGTCTTCAACTCCTGAAGAAGAAGATCAACGTCAAGGTGAGTCCGCTCGGTAATCCCGGCATGCCGATGCCCATGGGCATGGACAAGTGGTTCCCCGTACTCGGTACGGCGATCCCGGGTATGGAAGCCATGATGACGGCCATGATGAAGGCCAAGATGAAGTCCAAGGGCGTGGCCAGTCTGGAAGAGCTTCGCGAGATGTGTATCGACGGAGACGTCAAGATGATCGCCTGCCAGATGACAGTCGATCTCTTCGATATGAACCAGAGTGATTTTCTGGAAGGTATCGAGTTTGGCGGCGCGGCGACCTTCTTCGAGTTCGCTGGCGAATCCGATATCTGTCTGTACATTTAAGGGCAGGGCCCGTCTCCGCGGAGGCGGGCCTTTTTCCTTCCTTCCCGGTTTCCTGTCTGTTCGGTTTTCTTCCCTGCTCCCGCGGGTGCGCCACGCGGCGCGATTGCGTGGCATAATGCCCCGGCGCAGGGTCTTTGCATGCAGGGGTGAACGATGGGCACGGTAAAGGGGTGTGAACTCCCCGAGGATCTCTACTACCACATCGACGGCAACGTCTGGGCGCGCCGGCGCGAGGACGGCAGTCTCGACGTGGGCATGACCGCCTATGCCTGTTCCCTTGCCGGCCAGATCGTCTCTTTCACGCCACGCAAGATCGGCAAGACCGTCCGCCAGGACAAGTCCTGCGGCACGGTGGAGTCGGGCAAGTGGGTGGGGCCGGTGAAGGCGCCGGTCAACGGCGAGATCGTCGCCGTCAACGACGCGGTGGTCGCCGATCCGGGCCTCATCAACCGCGACCCCTACGGTGCGGGTTGGGTGGTGCGTCTGCAGCCGAGCAACTGGGAGGAAGACCGCGCCAGTCTGCTCACCGGCGCCGCCGCGCTGGATGCCTTCGCCGCGCGCATGGACGCCGACGGTTTCGGTGGCTGCTAGCGCCACGCCGCGATGCCAGCACCGCATTCCATCCCGGATCATGGCCCGGCCGCGGCGCGGGAATGGGACCGCCTCCTCGGTGAGGTGGAGACCCTCGCCGAGCTGGATCTGGCCGGCTACCTGGGCGCCGCGCCGCGCCTGCCGCCGGAGGCGGTGCGCGGTCGCCCGGTGAGCTTCCACACCCCCGACTTCCGCCACTACGAAAGCGAGGAACTGCCGGCGGCGCGCGCGCACTGGCCGGCCCTGTCCATTACCGGCCCCGACTGCCGCCTGCAATGCGATCACTGCAAGGGGGGCGTGCTGGCCAACATGATCCCCGTGACCACGCCGGCCCTCCTGCGCCAGCGGGTGCGGCAACTGGTGGAGGAGGGCGCCGCGGGCTTTCTCCTCACCGGCGGCTCCAGCCTGCAAAACGAGGTGCCCTACGCGCCCTTCTGGCCCGTGCTGGCCGAACTCCGGCGCGAGTTTCCCCACCTGCGGATGGCCTGCCACACGGCGCTGATGGACGAAGACAGCGTGGCCTGCATGGCGCAGGCGGGTATCGACATCGCCATGCTGGATGTCATCGGCGCCCGCGACACCCTGCGCCAGGTCTATCACCTGCGTCGCGAGGTGGCCGACTTCGAGGAAACACTGGCCCTGCTGGTGGCTTCGCCTGTGCGCGTGGTGCCCCATATCGTCCTCGGCCTGCACTACGGTTACCTGCTGGGCGAATGGCAGGCGCTGGAGATGGTGGCGCGCTGGCGGCCCGATGCCCTGGTGCTGGTGGTGGCCATGCCCTTTTTCGCCCATCCGCGACGGCCCTTCCGCATCCCCGCTCCGGCCATCGTCGGGCGCTTCTTTTGTCATGCGCGCCGCCGCCTGCCGGATCTGCCCCTGCTGCTGGGTTGCGCCCGGCCGCCGGGCCTCGCCCGCCATGCCATCGACGCCCTGGCGGTGATGGCCGGTTTCGACGGCCTGGCCCAGCCCGCGGCGGGCATCGTCGAACTGGCGGCGCGGGCCGGGCGACCGGTGCGGGTGGTGCCGGCCTGTTGTTCCACCCTCGTGCCCGAGGCGGACGCGGGGGAGGTGCTGGATCTCGCCACGCTCCTGGCCCGCCGGGCCGACCCGCCGCGCGCCGCTTCGGTGCGTGTGGCCCCACCCGCAAAGGCGGCCCGGCCATGAGCGGCGACGCCTGGCGCGTGGTGGATACCGGGCTGCGTCCGGCGGCCGAGAACATGGCGCTGGATCGCGCCCTGCTGGAGGCCCGCCAGGCGGGTGAGAGCCCCAACACCCTGCGCTTCCTGCAGTTCGAGCCGGCGGCCCTGGTGGGCTACCACCAGGACGTGGCGCGGGAACTGCACCTTGAGTACTGCGCGGCACAGGGTATCGCCGTGCAACGCCGCATCACCGGCGGCGGGGCCATCTATTTCGACCCGGCGCAACTGGGCTGGGAACTGTTTCTCGACCGCCACGGCCTGGGTACGGCAGACATGGCGGCCATCGCCGCGCGCATCTGCAACGCCGCCGCGGCGGGGCTGCAAGCGCTGGGCGTGGCGGCGCGCTTTCGTCCGCGCAACGACATCGAGGTGGATGGCCGCAAGATCTCCGGCACCGGCGGCGTCTTCGACGGCGAGGCCCTCATGTACCAGGGGACCCTGCTCATCGACTTCGACGTGGAGAAGATGCTGCGCGTGCTGCGCATCCCGGCGGAGAAACTCACCCGTCGCGCCATCGCCTCGGCGCGCGAGCGCGTGGTCAACCTGCGCGAGCTGCTGGGCAGCCTGCCGCCGCTGGACGACGTCAAGGCGGCGCTGACCCGCGCCTTCGCCGAGGCCTTCGGGGTGGACATGGCCCCCGCGCAACTCAACGACAACGAACAGCGGCGCTACCGCGGCGCGCTGGCGGAGCTGGACACGCGGGAGTGGGTATATCAGCCGGAGCGCGTCTATCCCCCCCAGACCACCCGGCAGGGCATGCACCGCTGCGACGGGGGCCTCATCTACGCCAACGTGGTCTTCGAGCCCGCCGCGCGCCTGTTGCGCCAGGTGTGGTTCCACGGTGACTTCTTCGTCAGCCCGCGTCGCCTGGTGGCGGACATGGAAGCGGCCCTGCGCAACACGCCGCTGGCCGATCTGCGCGCCACCCTGGCGGGCTGTTTCGCCGCGCGGGCCGCGCACGGCATCGGCCTCGGCGCCGACGACTTCGCCACGGCGGTGGAGAATGCCGTGGCCGCCGCGCCGGCGCCCGCGGCCCCCTCATGCGGGGAAGCCTCCCATGCCGACTGAACGGGACGCCGACGTGCTGGTGGTGGGCGCCGG
Source organism: Chromatiales bacterium (assembly GCA_027005735.1). Lineage (GTDB taxonomy): Bacteria > Pseudomonadota > Gammaproteobacteria > CAMYNG01 > CAMYNG01 > HyVt-448. The sequence goes on from JALTLF010000018.1 coordinate 6,885, forward strand.
CCCCGCGGGGGCGTCGGCGGCGGGTGTCGCGGCTGCCGCGGGCCTGCGCGTGAGCCTGGTGGAAGCGCGCCGGGAGGTGGGCCTGCCCGTGCAGTGCGCCGAGTTCGTGCCGGCGGCCCTGCGCGAGGGCGCGGTGGACGCCGCGCGGGTCCAGTCCGTCACCACCCTGGGTACAACCCTGCCCTCGGGGCAGGCGGCACGCATCGCCGCGCCGGGCCACATGATCCAGCGCGCCCGCTTCGACCAGGCCCTCGCCAGGGCGGCCGTGGCCGCGGGCGCGGAACTGCGCACCGGCACGCGCTGCGTGGCGCTGGATCCCCGGCGGGGATGGGCCCGCCTGCGGGGGCGGGAGGACGAGACCCGTACCGGATTTCGCGTGCTCATCGCCGCCGATGGCGCGGGCAGCGCGGTGGCCCGTCTCGCCGGCCTGCCGGCACAGCCCGTGATCCATACCCGCCAGTACCGCGTTTCCCTGTGTGCGCCGCTGCGCGAGACGCGCGTGTGGCTGAGCGCGGCCTTCCCCGGCGGCTATGCCTGGCTGTTTCCGAAGGGTGGCGAGGCCAACCTCGGCGTGGGCATGGACAAGGCCGCGGGCGGGGACCTCAGGGCGGCGCTGGATTCCCTGCACGCGCAGCTGCACGCCGAGGGCCGGGTGGGCGCGGACATCCTGGCGCGCACGGGCGGTCCCATCCCCGTGGGCGGCCTGCGTGAGCCGCTGGTGACGGGCAGGATCCTGTTTGCCGGTGACGCCGCGGGGCTCGCCCATCCCGTCACCGGCGCCGGCATCGCCACGGCGGTGGAATCCGGCCGGCTGGCCGGCGAGGCCGCGGTGCGCCACCTGGGGGGCGCGGCCCAGGCCCTCGACGACTACGCGGAAGAAATCGAGGCCTGCTTCGGCGCTTCCCTGCGCCGCGCCTGCGCGCGCCGCGCGGAAATGCGGGCCGCCTGGCGCGCGGGGCGTTTCGACGACGCCGCGGCGCGACGCGGCTGGGTCGTCTTCCCGGAATACTTCGCGGCATGA
>JALTLF010000019.1 GCA_027005735.1 Chromatiales bacterium
TCCAGGTCGCGACCCTTGTGGATGAGATCGTCCACCGCGTCGTTGTGGGTGACGTGGGTGACGTCCTGTTCGATGATGGGGCCGGCGTCCAGTTCGCGCGTGACGTAGTGGCTGGTGGCGCCGATGATCTTCACGCCACGCGCATGGGCCGAGTGGTAGGGCCGCGCGCCGGGGAAGGCGGGCAGGAAGGAGTGGTGGATGTTGATGATGCGGTTGGGGTAGTGATCGATGAATTCACCGCTGAGGATCTGCATGTAACGCGCCAGCACGATGAGATCGATGTCGTGTTCGCGCAGGATCTCTAACACCGCCTGTTCCTGAGCCGCCTTGTTGCCGGCATCCACCGGCAGGTGATGAAAGGCGATACCGATGTTCTCCACCAGCGGGCGCAGGTCGTCGTGGTTGCTGATCACGCAGGGGATGTCCACCTGCCATTCATTGGCCTGGATGCGCGCGAAGATGTCCAGCATGCAGTGGGAGTATTTCGACACGAACACCGCCATGCGCGGGCGCTCGTCCGAATAGTGCAGGCGCCAGTCCATGTCGAAACGCGCCGCCAGTTTACCGATGGCGCCGGGCAGGTCCGCGGCGTCGATGGCGAACTCGGCCAGGTCCCATTGTACGCGCATGAAAAACCTGCCGCCCTCGGCGTCCACGTACTGCTCCAGGTCGAGGATATTGCCGCGCTTGTCGCTGATGAAGGTGGACAGGGCGGCCACCAGTCCCTGCTGATCGGGGCAGGAGACGAGGAGGATGGCGGAGCGGGGATCGTTTGTCATGGCTCAATTGTAATCGCGCCGGGGCGGCGCTCCTACCCGCGAAGCGCAAATTTTCACCCGGGTGAAGCAAAGCGGTAGCCGGGGGTCTACACCTCGCACCTGCTCTTACCGCATCTTCTTGAGCAGAACGTACACCGCGCCGGTGCCGCCGTCCACCGGGCGCGCGGAGCAGAAGGCCAGCACCTCATCGCGCTGTTGCAGCCAGTAGTTGACCTTGCCCTTGAGCACCGGCAGCCTGTTGTGCGAGCCGAGCCCCTTGCCGTGGATCACGCGCACCACGCGCAGGCCGCGGTCGCGGCAGGCGGGCAGGAAGCCGGCCAGCAGCACGCGCGCCTCGTCGCTGGTCTTGCCGTGGAGGTCCAGTTCGGCCTCCACGGGCATCTGTCCGCGGCGCAGGCGTCGGATGACATTGGTCTGCAGACCGGTGCGGGCATAGAACAGTTCCTCGCCGGTCTCCAGCTCCGCCGGGTCGGGATCACGCAGCATGTCCTCGAGTACCCGGGCCTCGTCCCGTTCCCGCTGGCGCGGGCGGGGCGGCGGCGGCTGCTTCCACGGGGAGACGCGGTCGTCCCGCAGGGGGCGCACGCCGCGCACGGCCTCGCGAAAGAGCCGTGTCTCGTCATCGTCGTTGTCGGAATCGTGTCTGGACATGGGGCTGATGGGGGATTTCGGTATCCCGTCACGACCGGCGTCCTGCAAGCATGCGCCGCTTCGCGCAGTCCGGATTTGTCAGTGTCGCCACTTTCCCGCAGAATACCATATGACCACCGATGTTCGTGGAAGAATGCATATACTCATCAGCAATGATGACGGCTATCTCGCGCCCGGGATCGCCGCCCTGGCCGAGGCCCTGTCACAGGACGCCCACATTACCGTGGTGGCGCCCGATCGTGATCGCAGTGGCGCCAGCAACTCCCTGACCCTGGACAATCCCATTCGCGCGCAACAGGCCGACAACGGCTTCGTCAGCGTCGATGGCACGCCCACCGACTGCGTACACCTGGCCATTACCGGGCTGTTGGAGGCGGAGCCGGACATGGTGGTCTCCGGCATCAACGCCGGCGCCAATCTCGGCGACGACGTGCTCTATTCGGGTACCGTGGCGGCCGCCATGGAAGGACGGTTCCTCGGCCTGCCAGCGGTGGCCATCTCGCTGGTGGGACCGGAATCCGCCCATCTCGATGCCGCGGCGGCGGTGGCCCGACAGCTGGTGGCGCGCCTGCGCGAGACCCCCCTGCCGGGGGACACCATTCTCAACGTCAACATCCCCGATCGGCCGCTGGCCGAGCTGAAGGGGTTCTGTGCCACGCGCCTCGGGCACCGCCACAAGTCCGAACCGGTGGTGCGCATGCGCGATCCGCGCGGCCGCGACATCTACTGGGTGGGGCCGCCCGGCAGCGAGCAGGATGCCGGCGAGGGCACTGATTTCTGGGCCGTGCGCCAGGGCTATGTGTCGGTCACGCCCATCCAGGTGGATCTCACCCGCCATCCCGCCGTGCCCACGGTCCGCGACTGGCTCGATGGAGTGTCATTACCATGAGTGTGGATATCGAGGGCATCGGCATGACGTCGCAACGCACCCGCGACCGTCTCATCCAGCGGCTGCGGGAGCATGGTATCCGCAACCCCGATGTGCTGGCGGTGATGCGCGAGACGCCGCGCCACCTGTTCGTGGACGAGGCGCTGGCGAGCCGCGCCTACGAGGACACGGCCCTGCCCATCGGTTTCCGCCAGACCATCTCCCAGCCCTGGGTGGTGGCGCGCATGACCGAACTGTTGCTCGAAGGCGGCACGCCGGACACGGTGCTGGAGGTGGGCACCGGCTCGGGTTACCAGGCGGCGGTGCTGGCGCCGCTGGTGCGCCAGGTTTACAGCGTCGAGCGCAATGCCGATCTGTTGCGCCAGGCGGAGGCGCGCTTTCGCAAGCTCAGGCTGCGCAACATCGCCACCCGCCATGCCGACGGCCACCTGGGCTGGCCCGAGAAGGGGCCCTTCGAGGGCATCATCGTCACCGCCGCACCCGAGTCCCTGCCCGAGGAATTGCTGCACCAGCTTGCCGAGGGGGGGCGCCTGATCGTGCCGGTGGGGGGTGGCATGGGCCAGGACCTGTTGCGCGTCACCCGCAATGGCGACACCTTCGAGAAGGAGTCCCTGGAGCGGGTGATCTTCGTGCCACTGGTGCCGGGAAAGGCCTGATGCGCCTGTTTGGTCGCCTGTATGAGCGGGTCATGCAGTGGGCGCGCCACCCCCACGCCGAGTGGTACCTCGGCGGCCTGAGCTTCGCCGAGTCGTCCTTCTTTCCCGTGCCGCCGGACGTCATGCTCGCCCCCATGGCCCTGGCGCGGCCCGAGCGGGCCTGGCGCCTGGCGACCCTGACCACGGCGGCTTCGGTGCTGGGGGGGCTCGCGGGCTATCTCATTGGCGTATTTGCCTTCGAACTCGTCGAGCCCCTGCTGGCTAAGGCGGGTTATGCCGATGCCTATCACGAGGTCGTCACCTGGTTCGATGCCTGGGGGGTATGGGTGGTCTTTGTGGCGGGGTTCTCGCCCATTCCATATAAACTGTTTACCATTTCCGCCGGGGCGTTGGGCATGGCCCTGCTGCCCTTCCTGCTGGCCTCCACGGTGGGCCGGGGGGCGCGTTTCTTCATCGTCGCCGGCCTGATGTACTGGGGCGGGGCCAGGATGGAGGCGGCGCTCAGGCGCTACGTGGACGCCATCGGCTGGGCGGTGGTGGCGCTGGCGGTGCTGGCCTATGGGGTATACCGCCTGTGGCCGGGGAGTGATAGCGGAGGCGTATGAGTCAAGGTCGGGTTTTACTGTTGCTGGCCCTGTTGCTGGGCCTGTCGGTAGGCGGTTGCACCCGGGACGGCTCCTATGGCGAGGGCTTCTACCGGGCGCCCAACGCCCGCTGGCACCCGGGCTATCACACCATCCGCAAGGGCGACACCCTCTATTCGATCGCCTTCCAGTACGGCTTCGACCACCGCGAACTGGCGCGCTGGAACGGCATCGCGCCCCCGTACCGGATCTATCCCGGCCAGCGCATCCGCCTGCTCCCGCCCGAGCCCGCCGCCGCGCCGCCCAAGGTGGCCCGGGCCACGCCGTCAAAGCCCCCGCGCGCCGCGCCGCGCCCGCAGCCCACGCCCCGCGCCGAAGCGCGTCCGCCGAAGGCCAGGGCGGTACCACGCCAGCCCGCCGCGCGGGGCCGTATCCGCTGGCAGTGGCCCGCGCGGGGCAAGCTCCTGGCGCGCTTTGCCACCGGCCCCCGGGGCAGAAAGGGCATAGAGATCGGCGGGCGTCCCGGTCAGGCTGTGACCGCGGCCGCAGATGGCACGGTGGTTTACGCCGGGAGTGGACTTCGGGGATACGGTAAGCTTATTATCATCAAGCACGACGACGTCTACTTCAGTGCCTATGCGCACAACAGCAGACTGCGTGTCAGGGAAGAACAGAAGGTAAAGAAGGGGCAGCGTATTGCCGATATGGGAAGTAGTGGAACGGACAGGGCCATGCTCCATTTTGAAATACGGCGCAACGGTATCCCGGTCAATCCACTGACATATTTACCAAGACGATAGTAGTCGGGTAGGACTGATGGCGAACCGACGGAAGAAGGACACATTGCCGGACAAGGAAGAACTGGAGGAAGTCGTCGGGGAGGAAGCCGAGGAGTTGCTCCTCGAGGAAGAACCCCCGAAGGAGGAGAAGGAGGAGCGCTATGCACCGGGCAATGTCCCGGACGGGCAGATGGATGCCACGCGCCTCTACCTCAGCGAGATCGGCTATTCTCCCCTCCTGACTGCCGAGGAAGAGGTGCATTACTCGCGCCTGGCGCTAAAGGGCGACGAGGCCGCCCGCGCCAAGATGATCGAGTGCAACCTGCGCCTGGTGGTCAAGATCGCGCGGCGTTATCTCAACCGCGGCCTGGCGCTGCTGGATCTCATCGAGGAAGGCAATCTCGGTCTCATCCGCGCGGTGGAGAAATTCGATCCCGAGCGCGGATTCCGCTTTTCCACCTATGCCACCTGGTGGATCCGCCAGACCATCGAGCGGGCCATCATGAACCAGACCCGCACCATCCGCCTGCCCATTCACGTGGTCAAGGAAATCAACATCTACCTGCGCGCCGCGCGCCATCTCGCCCAGACCCTCGACCATGAGCCCAGCCCGGAGGAGATCTCCGAGATGCTCGACAAGCCCATCGAGGACGTCAAGCGCATGCTGGGTCTCAACGAGCGCGTCACCTCGGTGGATCTGCCCATGGGACGCGATGCCGACAAGTCGCTACTCGACGCCATCCCCGACGAGAACAATACCGATCCGGTGGTGCTGCTGCAGGACGACGACGTGCGCGCCAACATCGACAAGTGGCTCTCCCAGCTCACCGACAAGCAGCGCGAGGTGGTGGAGCAGCGCTTCGGTCTCAATGGCTACGACGTCTCCACGCTGGAGGAGGTGGGCAACACCATCGGCGTGACCCGCGAGCGCGTGCGCCAGATCCAGATCGAGGCCCTGAAGAAACTGCGCGACATCCTCGAAAGCCAGGGCTTTTCCGAGGACGCCCTGTTCAAGTAGCCTGCCGGTCTCAGCCCGCTTCGATCATCATCAGGGCCGCCACCACCGGCCGGCCTTCCGCCACGAGGATATTGAAGGTCCGGCAGGCCTCTGCCGTGGCCATGATCTCCATGCCGATGCCGCGTTGCTGGGGCAGGGCGAGGATCTCCGCCGGCGGGAAATGCTGGTGGGCGCCGGTGCCGAGCAGGATCAGGGCCGGCTCCAGGGCCAGCGCCGGCTCCAGGTGCGCGGCGCTGAGTTCGGCGACGGAGCGGGGCGCCCAGCCGGTGATCAGCCGCTCGGCGGTGAGCAGCAGGGGGCCGCGCACCCGTTGCAGGCCGGGCTCGAGCACCTCCACCGCCGCATCGGCCGCCACCGGCCCCTCGGCGTGGAGCACGATCTCGCCCACCGCGTAGCTGTGGATGCTGTAGCCACCGGGCCTTTCGAGGCTGAATTTCACCGCCGTTTTCCTGCGCGCTTTCCCGTTCGGAATGTCATTGGCTTTCCTTTTGGGTTTCAGGGACTTGGCGGATTGCCGCGATTGACAACAGACCCGCCGGGCCGGTAATGTTATCCTTTTACGGCACGGGGCGGGAGCCCCGTGTTTCTTTATAGGGGTCGGTATGGGCCGGCCCGCCGGGACTGCCCCCATTTGAATGACAGCGGACATCGCCCTTGATTGAAGACTTTCCCAGGATCCAGCGGCTGCCGCCGTACGTGTTCAACATCGTCAACCAGTTGAAGGCGGAGGCGCGCGCGCGCGGCGAGGATATCATCGACTTCGGCATGGGCAATCCGGACCAGCCCACGCCGCAGCATATCGTCGACAAGCTGGTGGAAGTGGCGCAGCGCCGCGACACCCATCGCTATTCCCTGTCGCGCGGGATTCCGCGCTTGCGCCGTGCCATCTGCAACTGGTACCGCGACAAGTTCGAGGTGGAGCTGGACCCGGAGACCGAGGCCATCGTCACCATCGGCTCCAAGGAGGGCCTCGCCCACCTCGCCATGGCCACGGTGGGGCCGGGTGACGCCGTGCTGGTACCCAACCCGGCCTATCCCATTCACCCTTACGGTTTCATCATCGCCGGCGCCGACATCCGCCACGTGCCGCTGGTGCCCGGGGTGGACTTTTTCGACGAGCTGGAGAAGGCCATCACCGATTCCTGGCCGCGGCCCAAGATGCTGATTCTCAATTTCCCCGGCAACCCTACCACCGGCTGCGTGGAACTGGAGTTCTTCGAGCGCGTGGTGGAAGTGGCGCGCGAGCACCAGATCTGGGTGGTGCACGATCTCGCCTACAGCGATATCGTCTTCGACGGCTACAGGGCGCCCTCCATCCTGCAGGTGCCGGGGGCGCGGGAAGTGGCGGTGGAGTTCTATTCCCTGTCCAAGAGTTACAACATGCCCGGCTGGCGCGTGGGTTTCATGTGCGGCAACGCGACCCTGGTGGCGGCGCTGGCGCGCATCAAGTCCTATCTCGACTACGGTATGTTTACGCCCATCCAGGTGGCGGCCATCACCGCGCTGGAAGGGCCGCAGGACTGCGTTGCGGAGATCCGCGAGCGCTACCGCCAGCGCCGCGACGTGCTGTGCGACGGCCTCAATTCCATCGGCTGGAAGGTGGAGAAGCCCAGGGCCACCATGTTCGTGTGGGCGCCCATCCCCGAGGCCTACCGCGAGATGGGGTCGCTGGAGTTTTCCAAGAAACTGCTGCGCGATGCGCGCGTGGCGGTGTCGCCGGGGATCGGTTTTGGTTCCTACGGCGACGACCATGTGCGTTTCAGTCTCATCGAGAACGAACATCGCACGCGCCAGGCCATTCGCGGCCTGCGCGACATGTTCCGCGCGGACATGGAAGCGGGGATCAGCACGGCCTGAGGGTCAATGTCTGGTAGCGCTTCGCATCGGGGTATCTTCGGCAAGACACGCAAACAGCGGCATCCCTGCCGGCTCGACGGCCGCTCCCGGCGGCCGACGGTCTTGCCGAAGATACCCCGACACGAAGCGCCAACATTCTGACCGCAACGTAGAAACATTTGTAAAGCTGGAGAAAAGAAACTTGAAACCGGTCAAGGTAGGTTTGCTGGGTCTGGGTACCGTCGGTGGCGGCACCGTCACGGTGTTGCGTGATAATGCCGAGGAAATCGCGCGCCGCGCCGGGCGCGGCATCGAGATCGTTCATGCCGCCGCGCGCGACATCACGAAGGATCGCGGTTTCGATACCGGCGGCATCGAGCTGACCACCGATCCCATGGCGGTGGTGGACAACCCCGAGCTGGAGATCATCGTCGAGCTCATCGGCGGCGACAGCCTGGCCCACGACCTCGTCATGCGCGCCATCGCCAAGGGCAAGCACGTGGTCACCGCCAACAAGGCGCTGATCGCCAAGCACGGCAACGAGATCTTCGCCGCGGCGCAGGAGAAGGGCGTCATGGTGGCCTTCGAGGCGGCGGTGGCCGGCGGCATCCCCATCATCAAGGCCATTCGCGAGGGTCTCGCCGGCAACCGCATCCAGTGGCTGGCCGGCATCATCAACGG
>JALTLF010000020.1:0-24455 GCA_027005735.1 Chromatiales bacterium
TGGATCCCGCGCGCCACGAGGGCGGCAGCGGCCTCGGCCTCGCCATCGTCAAGTCCATCGTCGAGGCCCACGGCGGGTACATCACGGTGGAATCCCGCGAGGGCCTGACGCGCTTCACGGTAAGCCTCCCCGCGGGCGAAGCGGGCGGCGCGTGAGGGGCGCGTTCCGCCGGCCTGATTTCAGGGTTTGTTGCATGGATTAGAACCACGGACTTTTCTGCCGGCGGGAGGGGTGGATCGCCGCCGGCCGCAACTTCCATTTCCTAAAGTTTGTCGCCTGGCTGACGTTAAATAAGGCGTCTGTCACAGGTGGTCGGCAGCATTTCCTGATGGATCCGTCCAGGAGGACACCGTATGAAATGGCTCTCGGCATTGAGCGTGCGCACGCGCCTGGTCGCCCTCGTCAGTTTCGCCAGCCTGGCACTGGTGGCCGGGGTCGTCGTCTCCCTCATGCTCTTCAGCCGGCTCGACGCCAGCATTGGTCGTATCTATGACGAGCGCATGGTGCCGGTGCGGCTCATCCAGGAAATCGCGGACAGCTACACCAATGACCTGATTGGCGCGGTCAACAAGGCCAAGTCGGATCTCATCGACCCCCAGGAAGGGCTGGCCATGTTTCTCCGCGGACGCGAGACCATTGCCCGTAACTGGGCGCAGTACCGCGCGCTTCCCCTCGACGAGGAAGAGGAGGCCATGGCGACGGCCATTGAGAAACACATGGCCGAGGCCGAGGTCTATTTCAGGATGGTCACCGATACCTTTCGGGCCATGGGCGAGGAAAACAATGACGAGCTGGTGCAGTTCGATGGACCGCTCTATGTGGTCATCGAGCCGATTCATCAGAAGATCACCGAACTGGTTGCCTACGAGCTGAAAGCGGCCCAGCAGGAGCGCGAGCATGCCGGCCGGCAGTCGGAGTCCATCGGGTTCTGGTTCACGCTGGGTGGTTCCCTGGTGGTGCTGATCATGCTCGTCATCGGTTACCTGGTTGCCAATTCCATCGTGCGGCCACTGGACGGGATCCGACACGCCATAGAGGAGATCGAGCGCAATTCGGACCTCGCGATGCAGATCGACGCAGGCGGTCGGGATGAGATCGGCCTCATGGCCCATGCCTTCAATAAGATGCTGGTCAAGTTCAACAGCATCATCAAGCAGGTCTCCAGCGCCAGCGCGGAGGTGACTTCCCTGGTGGGAAAAATGGTGGACGTCAGTGAGCGTACCAACAACGGCATGACCCGGCAGAAATCGGACACCGAGCAACTTGCCACGGCGATAACCGAAATGGCCGCCACGGCACAGGAGGTGGCGCGCAATACGGCCAGTGCCGCCGAGGCCGCGCGCAACGCGGAACAGAACGCGCAACAGGGCCAGCAGGTGATTTCCGGAACCATCAGTGCCATCAATGCACTGGCGGCCGACATCGAGCAGACCAGCAAGGTCATCGATACGCTTGCCAACGACAGCGAGCAGATCGGCACGGTCCTCGATGTCATCAAGGGGATCGCCGAGCAGACCAACCTGCTGGCACTCAATGCCGCCATCGAGGCAGCCCGGGCCGGCGAGCAGGGAAGGGGCTTTGCCGTGGTCGCAGACGAGGTTCGCAACCTGGCCTCGCGCACCCAGCAATCCACCGAAGAGATCCAGGCGATGATCGAAAGCCTGCAGGCCGGCGCCAGCGAAGCGGTGGCGGTAACCCAGGCCGAACTGGAGCGCACCCGCGCCAGCGTCGAGCAGTCCAACGCCGCCACCGAATCCCTTGCCAGCATTCTCAGTTCGGTGGCCACCATCGGCGATATCACCAACCAGGTGGCGAGCGCCACCGAGGAACAGACCCAGGTCGCCGAGGAGATCAATCAGCGCATCGTCAGCATCAGCCAGATCTCGGACCAGACCGGGCAGGGTGCACAGCAGTCGGTGGGCTACACCGAGGAACTCGACCGCCTCGCCAGGCAACTGGATTCACTGGTGCGCCAGTTCCACACCTGAGCAGACACGCACCCTTCTCTGACTGTCTTTCCGGGACATGGCGCGTGATATCGGCTGCGCCATGTGGCGCACCCTGCGGGGGATCAGGCGCTGAGCAGCGCCTGCATGATGTGCTCGTACATGCGCGAGATCTGTTCCAGATCGTCGATGCGCACGCACTCGTTGACCTTGTGGATGGTGGCGTTGACCGGCCCCAGTTCCAGTACCTGCGCGCCGGTGGGGGCGATGAAGCGCCCGTCGGAAGTGCCGCCCGAGGTGGACAGCGCGCTTTCATGGCCAGTCACGGCGCGTACCGCCTCGCGCGCGGCCTCGATGAGTTGGCCCTCGGCGGTTAGAAAGGGATGACCCGACAGGCGCCAGCGCAGATCGTAGTCCAGTCCGTGCCCGTCGAGGATGGCGGTGACGCGGGCCTTGAGTTCGTCCGCGGTGAACTCGGTGGAGAAACGGAAGTTGAACACCACCTCCACCTCGCCGGGGACGACGTTCTCCGCGCCGGTGCCGCCGTGGATGTTGCTCACCTGGAAGCTGGTCGGGGGGAAGAACTCGTTGCCCCGATCCCATTCCTGTGCGCACAACTCGGCCAGCGCCGGGGCGAGTTCATGGATGGGGTTGCGCGCCAGTTGCGGGTAGGCCACGTGGCCCTGCACGCCCTTCACCGTCAGCACGCCGTTGAGGGAACCGCGGCGGCCGTTCTTGATCACGTCGCCCACCCTTTCCGTGCTGGTGGGCTCGCCCACCACGCACCAGTCGATCTTCTCTCCGCGCGCCTCGAGGGTCTCAATGACCTTCACCGTGCCATCGGTGGCAATGCCTTCCTCGTCGCTGGTAATGAGAAAGGCGAGGCTGCCCCGGTGATCCGGGTGGGCGGCGAGGAAGCGCTCGCTGGCGGTGAGCATGGCGGCCAGCGAGCCCTTCATGTCGGCGGCGCCGCGGCCGTACAGGTAGCCGTCGATTTCCGTGGGCTCGAAGGGCGGCGTATTCCACTGTTCCAGCGGGCCGGGTGGCACCACGTCGGTATGCCCGGCAAAGGCGAGCACGGGGCCGCTGTCGCCGCGTCGCGCCCACAGGTTGTCCACGTCGCCGAAACGCAGGGGCTCGAGGCGAAAGCCGAGTTTTTCCAGGCGCGCGCCAAGCAGCGCCTGGCAGCCCTGGTCATCGGGCGTCACCGAGGGACGGGCGATGAGATCGCGGGCGAGTTGCAGGGTGTCGCTCATGGCTTAAGTTTACCTGTCAGAAAAGCTGTGCATAGTCCTGCGGGGAAAATCCCACGTGGATCGCGTCGGCGTGTTCCAGCACCGGGCGCTTGATGAGGGTGGGGTGTTCGAGTAGCAGGGGTGCGGCAGAGGTCTTGTCGAGACCCTCGCGCACCGCGGCAGGGAGTTGTCGCCAGGTGGTGCTACGCCGGTTGATGAGTTTGTCTTCACCCACTGCCGCCAGCCAGCGTTTCACCCGCGTGGCGTCGAGGCCGTCCTTGCGGAAGTCGTGGAAGCGGTAGTCGATGCCGTGCGCGTCGAGCCAGCGGCGGGCCTTCTTCACGGTGTCGCAGTTGGGGATACCATAGAGGACCGTGTTGGCAGCCACCGGATCAGATATCGCGCAGCAGTTCGTTGATGCCCACCTTGCTGCGCGTCTTCTCGTCCACCTGCTTGACGATCACCGCGCAGTAGAGGCTGTAGGTGCCGTCCTTCGACGGCAGGTTGCCCGAGACCACCACCGAGCCGGCGGGAATGCGGCCATAGGTGATCTCCCCCGTCATGCGGTTGAAGATGCGCGTGCTCTGGCCGATGTAGACGCCCATGGAGATCACCGAGCCTTCCTCGACGATGACCCCCTCCACCACCTCGGAGCGTGCGCCGATGAAGCAGTTGTCCTCGATGATGGTGGGCGCCGCCTGCAGGGGTTCCAGCACGCCGCCGATGCCGACGCCGCCGGAGAGGTGGACGTTCTTGCCGATCTGCGCGCAGGAACCCACCGTGGCCCAGGTGTCCACCATGGTGCCGCTGTCCACATAGGCGCCGATGTTGACATAGGACGGCATCAGCACCACACCCGGCGCGATGTAGGCGCCACGGCGCACGGTGGCCGGCGGCACGACGCGCACGCCGCTGGCGCGGAACTCGCGCGAGTTGATGTCGGCATACTTGGGGGGCACCTTGTCGAAGTAGTTGGTGAAACCGCCCTTCATGAAGGCATTGTCCTCGATGCGGAAGGACAGCAGCACGGCCTTCTTGAGCCACTCGTTGACTTTCCAGCCATCGGCGGTTTTTTCCGCCACGCGCAGCTCGCCGCTGTCGAGCTTGCTGATGCATTCCCCGACCGCTTCCTTGACGATGGTGTCCACGCTGAGGGGTGTGATCTCCGCGCGATTCTCGAAGGCCTGCTCGATGATGTCTTTAATGTCGCTCATTTCAAAGGGTCTCCTGGCGCGCCCGCGGCGAGGCCGGCGCGTGGTTTGCGGTTCGGGGACGCCTACAGCGTCGTGACGAGGGATTTTATACGATTCGCTGCTTCGACGCATTCCTCCAGCGGCGCCACCAGCGCCATGCGCACGTGATCCCTGCCGGGGTTGGCGCCGTGATTGTCGCGGGAGAGGAACTGGCCGGGCAACACGGTGAGGTGCTGTTCGGCGAACAGGCGGCGGGCGAACTCGCGGTCGTCGATGGGCGTCGGTGTCCACAGGTAGAAGCCCGCCTGGGGACGCGCCACCGGCAGGACGTCGCCGAGGATGTCCAGCACGGCATTGAACTTCGCCCGGTAGCGCTCGCGGTTTTCGCGCACGTGCTCCTCGTCGCGCCAGGCGGCGATGCTGGCGCTCTGGAAGGGCGGGGACATGGCGCAGCCGTGGTAGGTGCGGTACTGGAGAAAGCGCGCGAGGATCGCGGCGTCACCGGCGACGAAGCCCGAGCGCAGGCCGGGCAGGTTGGAGCGCTTGGAGAGGCTGTGGAAGACCACGCAGCGCCGGAAATCGTCATGGCCCATGGATGCCGCGGCCTGCAGCAGGCCCGCCGGTGCTTCGGCCTCGTCGAAGTAGAGCTCCGAGTAACACTCGTCGGCGGCGATGATGAAATCGTGTTCCTCGGCGAGGCGGATGAGCTTCTGCAACACGGGAATGTCGAGCACCGCGCCGGTGGGATTGCCGGGGCTGCATATATAAAGGATCTGGCAGGCGCGCCAGGTCGCCTCATCCACGGCGTCGAAGTCGGGCAGGTAGCCGGACTCGGCGGTGGTATCGAGGAAAACCGGCCGCGCCCCGGCGAGCAGGGCCGCGCCTTCGTAGATCTGGTAGAAGGGATTGGGCATCAGCACCGCGGCATCACGGCTGCGGTCCACCACCGCCTGGGCGAAGGCAAACAGCGCCTCGCGCGTGCCGTTGACCGGGATCACCTGGCGTGCCGCGTCGATGCCGCCGGGCAAGTGGAAACGTGCCGTCAGCCAGTCGGCAATGGCCTCGCGCAGGGTGTCCTCGCCGCGGGTCAGCGGGTAGGCGGCGAGGCGGGGCAGATCCGTCTGCAGGGCGGCGAGGACGAAGTCCGGCGCGGGGTGCTTCGGTTCACCGATGGAAAGGGCGATATGTGGCAGATCCGGTGGTGTGATCCCGGCCTTGAGCGCGGCAAGCTGTTCGAAGGGGTAGGGTTGCAGTCGGTCGAGATCGGGATTCATGAGGTGTCGTCGTGGTGGCGGCGCCCACGCGGCGCCGGGGCGGTGTAGTATAGAGCAGCGACGCCGGGCTGGCCAAACGCGGAGAAGGGATGAAAATCGGATCGGTACTGCACGTGAGTTTCCTGGTCGCGGATCTCGAACGCGCCCGGGACTTCTATGAAAACAGGCTCGGTCTTGAGCCCCTGTCGCGCCCGGATCTGGGTTTTCCCGGTGCGTGGTATCGCCTCGGCGCACAGCAGTTGCACCTGCTGCGCCTGTCCAACCCCGATCCCGTATCGGGTCGGCCGCCGCACGGCGGGCGTGACCGCCACGTGGCCGTGGCGGTGGATGATCTCGATGCGCTCACGGCGCGCCTCGATGCGGCCGGGATCGACTACAGCACCAGCCGCTCCGGCCGCCGCGCCCTGTTCTGCCGCGACCCCGACGGCAACGCGCTGGAATTCATTGAGCAGTGACAGGAAAAAAATTCCAACCACGGGGGGCACGGGGAGCACGGGGAAAAATTGTCTATACAGTTCGCTGTTCCGGGGACCGTCCTGTTCCACAGGGCGGCATACCGGAATCCAGTGACAAATCCAGGTAGCGCAGGGATATACGAGTAAAAAATAGCCCCGGGATTGCTGACAAACGCGAAGCACTTTTCGGAACGATAATCCGAACTGGCACAGATCTTCCCCGTGCCCCCCGTGGTTAATAATCTTTCTGTGGGCCTGTTTCCTCATCCAGCATTGCCACCAGTCGTTGGCGCAACCGTTCCTGCTGCTGTTCGTCCAGCGGTTTGCCCTTACGGTCGGTCAGGAAGAAGAAATCGCGCGCGCGTTCGCCGTAGGTGGCGATCTTGGCATTCACGACGCGCACCTTTTCCTGCGCCAGCGCATAGCCGATACGGGACAGCAGGCCAGGGCGATCCCAGGTGCTGATCTCCATGACCGTGCGCGGATGGGCGGGATCGGGCGTGAAACGCACCTCGGTGGTGAGGCGGAAGTGCTTGCTCTGGCGTGACAGCGGCAGCTCGTCACGCGGGGGCTCGAGTTCGGTTTGCGCGCAGGCCTCCCGCAGGCGTTCGCGGATCTCCTGGGCGCGGCGGGGATCGCTCACCGTCTCGCCGTTGGCTTCCAGGACCTGGAAGGTATCCACCACCATGTCCTGGCCGGTGTCGATGATGCGTGCCTCGACCACGTCGAGTCCCAGTTGGTCGAGCATGCGGGTCAGGGCGGCGAAGAGATCGGGACGGTCTGCGCAGAAGATGGCGAGTTCCGTGCTGCCGCGGCGCGGTTCTTCGTCCAGCAGCACCAGTGCACCATCGTGCGTGTCGTGATGGAGAAGCGCACGGGTGTGCCAGGCGATCTCGGCCGGCGAGCAGCGCTGGAAATATTCATCACCCAGCTTCGCCCACAGGGTCTCCACCTGCCCGGCGCTGATGTCACTCTCCTCCAGCAAGGCGCGGGCCTCGCTGCGCGTGCGCGCGATGTAGTCGGCCAGCGCTTCGGGATTCTCCACCCCGCGGCGCAGGGCCTGGCGGGTTTCGAAATAGAGCTCGCGCAACAGGCTGTCCTTCCAGTTGTTCCACAGGCTCGGGCTGGTGGCGCGGATATCGGCCACCGTCAGGAGGTAGAGGTAGTCGAGGCGGGATTTTTCGCCCACCTTCTCGGCGAAGGCGTTGACCACCACCGGGTCGGTAATGTCCTGGCGTTGCGCCACGTGTGACATGAGCAGGTGGTTGCGCACCAGCCAGGCCACCATGCGGCTGTCGTAGTCGCTGAGCAGGTGATGCTGGCAGAACTCAAGTGCGTCTTCCGCGCCGAGTTCCGAGTGGTCGCCGCCGCGGCCCTTGGCGATGTCGTGAAACAGGCCGGCGAGCACCAGCAGTTCCTGCTTCGGCACCTGGGCGATGATCTCGCTGCACAGGGGAAATTCATGGCTGAACTCCGGCACCGTGAAGCGGCGCAGGTTGCGCACCACGAACATGGTGTGCTCGTCCACGGTATAGACATGGAAAAGATCGTGCTGCATCTGGCCGACGATGTTGTCGAACACCGGCAGGTAGGCGGCCAGCACACCGTAGCGGTTCATGCGGCGCAGCTCGTGGGTGACGCCCACGGGCTGGCGGATCAGTTCCATGAACAGGCTGCGACAGGCGAGATCGTTGCGAAACTCCACGTCGATGAGGTGGCGGTGGGCGCGGATGAGACGAATGGTGTTGGCGCGCACGCCCTTGAACTCGGGGTGTTGCGCCATGAGCAGGAAGACTTCCAGCAGGGCAAAGGGATGGTACTCGAAGACCTTCGGGTAGCGCGCCTCGAGGAAGCCCTTGCGTGACTGGAAGCGGGCGTTGACCGGCTGCGGTTCGCCGGCCTCGTCGGCATAGAGCAGTTCTTCCTGGAAGAGTTGCAGCAGCATCTCGGTGACACGGCTGAGCTCCAGCACCGTGCGGTAGTACTGCTTCATGTACTGTTCCACCGCCAGGCGTCTGGGCGTGTCGCGATAGCCGAAGTGGCTCGCCAGGGTGCGCTGGTAGTCGAACAGCAGGCGATCCTCGCGGCGGCCGCTGAAGACGTGCAGGCCGAAGCGCGCCTGCCACAGCAGCGTCTGGCCGGCCATCAGGGTGTGGTATTCCTCCAGGGTGAGAAAGCCGCGCGTCACGGTTTCCTCCAGGGTGTTGACGCCGTAGTGACGCTTGAGCACCCAGGCGAGGATGTGGATGTCGCGCAGGCCGCCGGGACCTTCCTTGACGTTGGGTTCCAGGTTGTATGCGGTGTCGTTGTAGCGGCGATGGCGCTGTTGCTGTTCCTCGAACTTGGCGCGGAAGAACTCGCGGCTTGGCCAGATGTACTCCGGTCCGCAGCGGCGTTGTTGTTCGGCGAAGAGTTCCTCGGGGCCGGCGAGGTGGCGCGCTTCCTGCAGGGTGGTAGCGACGGTGATGTCCTTTTCCGCCTCGGCGACGCACTGTTCGATGGTGCGCACGCTGCTGCCCGGTTCCAGGCCGATGTCCCACAGGAAGGTGAGAAAGGCGCTGATGGTTTCGCCGTGGCGCTCCGGCTCGTCGCGGGCGAGGACGAGGATGTCGATATCCGAGGCCGGGTGGAGTTCGCCGCGCCCGTAGCCGCCCACGGCCACCAGCGTCAGCGCCGCGGTATCGTCGGGGAAGAACTGCCGCCAGGCCCGGCGCAGGAGTTCATCGACGACGCTGGCGTGCAGGGGCACCAGCTCGGTGGCGCTGCGGCCTTCCAGCCAGCGTTCCTTGATCAGCTCGCGGGCATGGCGCAGGGTGTCGCGGAACAGGGGCAGGGGCGCCTCGTCGGCCGCGAGCGCGGCATCGAAGGCCACGGCATCGAAGAGTTGCGTGTCGGGGACCGGCAGCACTCAGAAATCTTCGTCGTTGCGCCGGGTGAGTACCTCGTGGCCCTCGGGGGTGACGAGGATGGTGTGTTCCCACTGCGCGGAGAGGGAACGGTCCCTGGTGATCACGGTCCACTTGTCGTTGAGCAGTTTCACGTGGCGCTTGCCGGCGTTGATCATGGGTTCGATGGTAAAGGTCATGCCCGCCTCCAGTACCATGCCGGTGCCGGGTTCGCCGTAGTGCAGGACCTGGGGCTCCTCGTGGAACTCGCGGCCGATGCCGTGGCCGCAGTATTCACGCACCACGCTGTAGCGGTGTTTTTCGGCGTGCCGCTGGATGGCGTGGCCGATATCTCCCAGCGTGGCGCCGGGTTTCACCAGATCGATGCCGATGCGCAGGCACTCGTAGCTCACCCGGCACAGGCGCTCGGCCTTGATGGAGGGTTTGCCCACGCAGAACATCTTGCTGGTGTCGCCGTGGTAGCCGTCCTTGATGACGGTAATGTCGATGTTGATGATGTCGCCGTCCTTGAGCTTCCTGTCGCCGGGGATGCCGTGGCACACCACCTGGTTCACCGAGGTGCAGATGGACTTCGGGAAGCCGTGGTAGTCGAGGGGGGCGGGGATGGCCCCCTGCTCGTTGACGATATAGTCATGGCAGATGCGATCCAGCTCGTCGGTGGTGATGCCGGCCTGCACATGGGGGCCGATCATCTCCAGCACCTCGGCGGCCAGCCGCCCGGCGACGCGCATTTTCTCGATTTCGTCCGCTGTCTTGATATGTATGCCCATGTCCTGTTCCGGTGGGGCCAGAAAGTTGAAACGGGGCCCGAAAATGGCCCCGTTCCGCGAATTCCGTCGCCGCGGATTGTTGTCCGCGGGGCTTTATGGTATAAAGCGCGCGCGTAATTCGCAAATATTAACTGTCCGGAATATTTACACATTTTCCGGATTAATCCGCACACACGTCGACACGTACGCCCGGGTGCCCGCAAGGGTTGGCGTGCGGGACGTGTGGAGGCCCAACCCGGATCAGGAGACTATCCATGACTGACGTAAGCATGCGCCAGATGCTTGAGGCTGGCGTGCACTTCGGCCACCAGACCCGCTTCTGGAACCCCAAAATGGCCCCGTTCATCTTCGGGGATCGCAATAAAATCCACATTATCAATCTGGAAAAGAGCCTGCCGCTCTATCGTGATGCCCTCAACTACGTCAGCAAGCTGGCGTCGAAGCGCGGCACCATCCTGTTCGTCGGCACCAAGCGCGCCGCCCAGGACGTGATTGCCGAGGAGGCCCAGCGCTGCGGCATGCCCTATGTCAACCACCGCTGGCTGGGCGGCATGCTGACCAACTACAAGACCGTGCGCCAGTCCATCAGGCGCCTCAAGGAACTCGAGACCATGGCCGAGGACGGCACCTTCGAGCGCCTGAGCAAGAAGGAGGCCCTGACCCTGCGCCGCGAGATGGCCAAGCTGGAGCGCAGCCTGGGGGGGATCAAGGACATGGGCGGCCTGCCGGACGCGCTGTTCGTCATCGACGTCGGCCACGAAAAGATCGCCGTGGCCGAGGCGCAGAAACTGGACATTCCCGTGGTCGGCGTGGTGGACACCAACAACGACCCGGCGGGTGTGGACTACGTCATTCCCGGCAATGACGACGCCATCCGCGCCATCAAGCTCTATGCGCGCGGTATTGCCGACGCCATCCTCGAAGGTCGCGCCACGGTCGCCCATCTCGAAGGCTCCGCCGACGACTTCGTCGAGATCGACGAGGGCGAGGAAGCCGAGGTGAAGAAGACGGCGAAAAAGAAGACGGCGAAGAAGAAGACCGCCACCCGCAAGACCGCGACGAAGAAAACCGCCAGCAAGAAGAAGGCCACGGCAAAGAAGGACGACGCTGAGGAGGCCGAGACCCCCGAGACCCCCGCAGCCGAGGCTGCCGCCGAGGGCAAGGCCGAGGCCGACGCAACGGCTGAGTCTGCCGGCGAATAGGGCGCGGTCGACGGAACCCGGACGAGGGGGACAGGCCTGTCCCCCCTTTTCGTACCTGCCGGCCGCCGCGCGAGTGGCGCTGGCGGCTCCAAACCTGAGATAACAGAGGACGCAACGATGGCAATCACTGCCTCCATGGTGAAAGAACTTCGTGAACGTACCGGCGCCGGCATGATGGAATGCAAGAAGGCGCTGGTTGAAACCGATGGTGACCTCGAAGCCGCGGTGGAAGCGCTGCGCAAGTCGGGCCAGGCCAAGGCGGACAAGAAGTCCGGTCGTACCGCCGCCGAGGGCGTCATCATCCAGAAGACTTCCCCGGACGGCAAGACCGCCGTGCTGGTGGAGGTCAACAGCGAGACCGACTTCGTCGCCAAGGACGACAATTTCCTCGCCTTTGCCAATGGCGTGGCCGAGCGCATTCTTGCCGAGCGTCCGGCCTCGGTGGAAGAACTGATGAACCTGCCGTTCGACGACAGCAGCAGCATCGAAGAGGCGCGCAAGGCGCTGATCGCCAAGATCGGCGAAAATATCGGCGTGCGTCGGTTCGTCATCGTCGATCACGACGGCCCGCTGGGCATCTACATGCACGGCGCGCGCATCGGTGTCGCCATTGCCCTCGACGGCGGCGACGAGGCGCTGGCGCGCGACATCGCCATGCACGTTGCCGCCAGCCGCCCGGTCTGCGTCACGGCCGATGAAGTGCCGGCCGAACTGCTGGAGAAGGAGAAGGAGATCTTCACCGCCCAGGCGCAGGAGAGCGGCAAGCCGCCGGAGATCATCGAGAAGATGATCGGCGGCCGCATCAACAAGTTCCTCAAGGAAATCACCCTGCTGGGCCAGCCCTTCGTCAAGGATCCCGACCAGACGGTAGAGAAATTGCTCAAGGGTGCCGGCGCCACGGTCAGGCAGATGGTGCGCCTGGAGGTCGGCGAAGGCATCGAGAAGAAGCAGGAAAACTTTGCCGATGAAGTCAAGGCGCAGATGAAGGGCTAGAGGCGCGCCGCGGCAGCACGTCAACAACAAGCGGGGAGCAGTCGGTGCCAGGTCTGAGACGCATTTTGCTGAAGTTGAGTGGCGAGGCCCTCATGGGCGCGCAGGACTTTGGCATCGACCCCGCCATCCTCGCGCGTACCGCCGCCGAGGTGCGCGCCGTGGTGGCCGAGGGCGTGCAGGTGGGGCTGGTCATCGGTGGCGGGAACATCTTTCGTGGCGTCAGCCTGTCGGCAAAGGGCATGAACCGTACCGGCGCCGATCACATGGGCATGCTGGCCACGGTGATCAACTCGCTCGCCATGCAGGACGCGCTGGAGGCGGCCGGACAGCCGGCGCGCGTGCTCTCCGCGCTGTCCATCGCCCAGGTCTGCGAAGACTACTCGCGCCGCCGCGCACTGGAACACCTCGAAGCGGGACGGGTGGTGATCTTCGCCGCCGGCACCGGCAATCCCTATTTCACCACCGACTCGGCCGCCACCCTGCGGGGTATCGAGATCGATGCCGACGTGGTGATCAAGGGAACCAAGGTCGATGGCGTCTACAGCGCCGATCCGGTCACGGACCCGTCGGCGGTGAAGTACGAGCGCCTCAGCTATGACGAAGTCATTGAACGCAAGCTCGGTGTCATGGACACCACCGCCATCGTTCTGTGCAGGGACAACGACATGCCGATTCGCGTGTTCAACATGAACCGCGAAGGGGCGCTGCTCGATCTCGTGCGCGGCGGTGATCAGGGTACACTGGTGCAAGGGGAGTAATTCGCATGATAGAAGAACTGAAAAAGGATGCGGAGACGCGCATGGGCAAGAGCATCGAGAGTCTGCGCGCCGATTTGACCAAGTTACGCACCGGCCGCGCGCATACCAGCCTGCTCGACCACATTACCGTCGATTACTACGGTTCCACCGTGCCGCTGAACCAGGTCGCCAACATCAATGTCGCCGATCCGCGCACCCTGACGGTCACGCCGTGGGAAAAGGGCATGGTGCAGGCCATCGAAAAGGCCATCATGAACTCCGATCTTGGCCTCAATCCGGCCACCGCGGGTGATGTCATCCGTGTCCCCCTGCCCATGCTCACCGAGGAGCGCCGCAAGGACATGATCCGCATCGTGCGCCAGGAAGGGGAAAACTGCCGCGTGGCGATCCGCAATATCCGCCGCGACGTCAACAGCGATCTCAAGAGTCTGCTCAAGGAAAAGGAGATCACCGAGGACGAGGAGCGCAAGGCGGAAGAAGACGTCCAGAAGATCACCGACAAGTACATCGCCGAGGTGGACAAGCTGCTGGCCGAGAAAGAAAAGGACCTGATGGAAATCTGATGGGGTGCCGCCGGTGGCGGGCGCGAAGCGAATACAACGGGGTTCCGGAAGAAACTGAACATGAGTGCCGATGTGCCGGAAAATATTGCCAAGCTCAGGCGCGGAGCGGTTCCGTTGCGGCACATTGCCATTATCATGGACGGTAACGGGCGCTGGGCGCAACGACGCCTCATGCCACGCACCGCCGGCCATCGTGCCGGCGTCAAGTCCGTGCGCCGGGTCATCGAGGCCTGCGGCCAGCGCGGTGTCGAAGCACTGACCCTGTTTGCCTTCTCCAGCGAAAACTGGCGCCGTCCACGCAAGGAAGTGGGCACCCTAATGGATCTCTTTTTCACTGCCCTCGATGACGAGGCGCGCAACCTGCATGAGAACAAGGTGCAACTGCGTGTCATCGGCGAGCGCAGCGCCTTTGGCGAGCGGCTGCGCGAGAAGATCGCCGATGTGGAGGCGCTAACCGCCAATAATACCGGTCTCAAGCTGGTCATTGCCGCCAACTATGGTGGCCGCTGGGATATCGCCCGTGCCGCGCGACGTATCGCCGAACGCGTACGCGCCGGCGAGCTTGAGCCCGCGGATATCGACGAGGCCGTGGTAGGCGCCGAGATGTGTCTCGCCGATCTGCCCGAACCGGACCTCTTCATCCGTACCGGTGGCGAACAGCGCATCAGTAACTTCCTGCTCTGGCAGCTCACCTACACCGAGTTGTACTTCACCCCCGTGCTGTGGCCGGACTTCAACGAGAAGCATCTCGATGAAGCGATTGCGGCCTTCACCCGGCGACAGCGACGCTTCGGTCATACCGGCGAGCAGGTTGAAAAACTCGAAAATGCTTAAGCAACGCGTTCTCACCGCGCTTCTCCTCATCCCGCTTGTCATTGGGCTCATCTTCTACACCAGTGATCGCGTTTTCCAGGGCGTGCTTGGCCTGGTCCTCCTGCTCGGTGCCTGGGAGTGGGCCGGGATCTCGGGGCTGCGCGCACCCGCCGCGCGCGTGGTGTATTCCTTATTATTGGGTGCCGTACTCGTCGCACTGGCCTGGGTGCTGGCGCAAAACGATTATCAGGTGATGCCAGGTTACCTGCTCGGCGTGTTGACCTTCTGGCTGCTCGCCACCCTGTGGATCCTGATGTTCGCCGGGGCGCGGGGTGCCATCAGCCGGTGGCGGCGGATCCGTTACCTGCTGAGCGGCCTGCTGGTGCTCTCGGGTCCCTTCCTCGCCCTCGCGGTGCTGCATGCGCGTCCCGGCAACGGGCCCTGGCATGTGTTCTTCGTGCTGATCCTCATCTGGGTGGCCGACAGCGGTGCCTATTTCGCCGGGCGCGCCTGGGGACGGCGCAAGCTTGCGCCCCATGTCAGCCCCGGCAAATCCTGGGAAGGCGTGGTGGGGGGCCTGGTGGGGGTTCTGCTGGCCGGCGCCCTGGGGGGCTACCTCTTCGGTCTCGCCCCCGGCGCCCTGCCGCTGTTCATCGGCATCAGCGTCGCCACCGCCGCCATTTCCGTACTCGGCGATCTCTTCGAGAGCCTCGTCAAGCGCGAGAGCGGCATCAAGGACAGCGGCCACATCCTGCCCGGTCACGGCGGCATCATGGATCGCATCGACAGCCTCACCGCCGCCGCGCCGGTGTATCTCTTCCTGCTGTGGATCACGGGATTGCCGGTATGAAGGGGATCTGCATCCTCGGTGCCACGGGCTCCATCGGTGTCAGTACCCTGGACGTGGTGGCGCGCCATCCCGCGCGCTACCGCGTGGTGGCCCTGACCGCCAATCGCCAGGTGGAGCGCCTTGCCGAACAGTGCGCGCGTCACCGTCCCGACTACGCGGTGATGGCCGATCCCGATGCCGCGACACGCCTTGCGGACATCCTGCGGGAGACGGCCCCCGACACCCGCGTGCTGGCCGGCGTCGAGGGATTGTGCGAGGTGGTGGCCCTCGATACGGTGGATGCGGTGATGGCGGCCATCGTCGGCGCGGCGGGTCTTGCGCCCACCATCGCCGCGGCGCGCGCCGGCAAGCGTATCCTGCTGGCCAACAAGGAAGCGCTGGTCATGTCGGGGAAGCTGTTCATGGCCGAGATCCGTACCAGTGGCGCCGAGCTGTTGCCCATCGACAGCGAACACAATGCCATCTTCCAGTGCATGCCGGCCGACTTCCAGCGTGGCCTGGAGGCAGTCGGCGTGGAGCAGATCCTGCTCACCGCCTCGGGCGGGCCCTTTCGCGACATGCCGGTGGAGCGCATGCAGGGGGTGACCCCCGAGGAGGCCTGCGCCCATCCCAACTGGTCCATGGGACGCAAGATCTCGGTGGACTCGGCCACCATGATGAACAAGGGCCTCGAGGTCATCGAGGCCGCCTGGCTGTTCAATACCAGTCACGAGCGCATCGAGGTGGTGCTGCATCCCCAGAGCATCATCCACTCACTGGTGCGCTACATCGATGGTTCCGTGCTGGCGCAGATGGGCAGGCCCGACATGCGCACGCCTATCGCCCATGCCCTGGCGTGGCCCGAGCGCATCGCCGCCGGCGTCGAGCCCCTGGACCTGTTTGCCGTGGCGCGGCTGGACTTCGAGAAGCCCGACCTGGCGCGGTTCCCCTGTTTGCGGCTGGCCTTCGAGGCGGCTAAAGTAGGTGGCTCCGCCTCCACGGTCCTCAATGCGGCCAACGAGGTGGCGGTTGACTACTTTTTGAACGGCCACATCGCGTTCACCAGCATTGCGCCGGTGATCGAAGAGGTCCTCGGCAGGGTGGCGGTGAGCGAGTTGACGACCCTGGAGCAGGTGATGGAAACCGACGCGCGCGCGCGCGACGAGGCGCGGCATGTCATCGACAGGTGCTACCGCAAGGTGGTCTAAATACGTGTTCCGAATTCCACTACAGTTTACGGATGCGAACTCTCTCCGGGGCAAGGTTTACGGACCGTCAGCCGCAGGGATGCGGCTGTCGAGCGTACAGGGACGTATGTTCCGCGTGTCCGTAAACGTTGCCCCGGAGAGAAACAGGCAGATGAGGCAATCCGGTTATTCTAAGGTGATCGGGTATTCGGAACATGTATTTAGATTCATGTTCCCCATTCCACGACAGTTTACCGACATCAGACAGGCTGATGACGTGATCCGGCTTGCCCTGGGTGAACGAATATCGGGGGCATGCGTCTAGATGATTTCCATGCCGGTCATGATCCTGTCCTTCCTGCTGGCCATCACCATCCTGGTGGCGGTGCACGAGTTCGGGCATTTCTGGGTGGCGCGGCGCGTGGGTGTCAAGGTGCTGCGTTTTTCCATTGGTTTCGGCAAGCCCCTGTTGCGCTGGCGGCGCAAGGGTGACGATACCGAGTATGTCATTGCCGCCATCCCGCTCGGTGGCTACGTCAAGATGCTCGATGAACGCGAGAGGGAGGTCGCCGAGGCCGATCTGTCCCGGGCCTTCAACCGCAAGCCCCTCGGCGCGCGCATGGCCGTGGTGATTGCCGGTCCCCTGTTCAATTTTCTCTTCGCCATTGTCGCCTTCTGGTTGATGTTCATGGTGGGGGTGAGTGACGTGCGCCCGGTGATCGGCAAGGTCACCCCCGAGTCGCCCGCCGCCGCCGCGGGTCTGAAACAGGGCGAGGAGATCGTGGCCGTCAATGGCAAGCCGACGCCCGTGTGGCAGGTGGTCATGGACGGGCTTGCGCCGGCGATGCTGGAGCGCCAGCTCGTGGAACTCACGGTGCGTGGCGACGGACGCGAACGCGTCGTCCAGGTGGACATGACGCTGGCCACCACCGACGAGGACAGTGAGGACTTCTTTGCCACCTTCGGCGCCTGGCCTGCCTATCGCACCATGCCGCCGAAGGTCATGCAGGTGCTGGGTGGCAGTCCCGCCGAGGAGGCGGGCATGCAGGTGGGCGACCAGATCCTGGAGATCGACGGCCAGGCGATCCCTTCTGCACAGGCGCTGGTGGACTACGTCAGTCCACGAGCCGGCCAGCGCCTGCAGTTTCTCGTGCGCCGCGGTGAAGAAGGGGAAATGGTTCAACTGGCGATTACCCCGCAGGCCGCGGAAGTGGACGGCAGGACGGTGGGCCGCATCGGCGTGGCGCCCCTCGACCGGGAGATCCCGGACGAGCTGCGCACGGACTACCGCTTTGGTATTGGTGATGCCTTCCTGCGGGCCAACGCCGAGGTGTGGAACAAGACCGCCTTCATCCTGCACGTCTTCTACAAGATGGTGGCGGGCGACATTTCACTCAACAAGCTCAGCGGCCCCATTACCATTGCCCGTTACGCCGGTATCTCCGTGCGTGGCGGTTTTTCCCGCTTCATGCAGTTCCTTGCCCTGGTCAGTATCAGCCTGGGTGTCATCAACCTGTTTCCCATCCCGGTCCTCGATGGCGGACACCTGCTGTTCTATATCGTGGAAGGGATCAGGGGCAAACCCGTTTCCGAACGTACCGAGTTTATAGGACAGCAGGTAGGGATCGTGCTGATCCTCATGCTGATGCTCGTGGCCTTCTATAACGACATCCTGCGCCTGCTCAACTAGTCCAGTTAAAGTTGTCGACAAGAATGAAAATATACAAATACCTGCTGTTTCTTGCCCTAGTTTTTCTGGCGCCTCCGGCCTTCGCCTTTCAGCCCTTCGTGGTGCGCGATATTCGCCTCGAGGGACTGCAGCGCGTCCAGCTTGGTACGGTGTTCAGTTACCTGCCCATCAAGATCGGCGATACCGTCGATGAGGCACTGGCGCAACAGGCCATCCATGCGCTCTATCGCACCGGCTTCTTCAAGGATGTGCGCCTCGACCGCGATGGCGAAGTGCTTACGGTGTTCGTCGCCGAGCGCCCGGCGATTGCAAAGATCAGTTTTACCGGCAACAGCGCCATACCCAGCGAGAAATTGCAGGAAGTGCTGAATCAGATCGGTCTCGTCGAGGGGCGTATCCTGGATCGTTCCATCCTCGACAAGATAGGACAGGAACTCAAGCGCCAGTACTTCAGCCTTGGCAAGTATGCCGTGCGCATCGATACCACGGTCAGCCCGCTGGTGCGAAACCGTGTCGAGATCAATATTGCCATCGCCGAGGGTGAGGATGCCCGTATCCGGCAGGTGCATATCGTCGGTAACCATGCCTTCAGCGACGAGCAATTACTCGACCAGATGGAACTGCCTGCCATTGGTTTCTTCGGCGGGCGGGAGAGCTATTCCCGCCAGATCCTGGCTGCTGATCTGGAGGCACTGCGAAGCTACTACCAGAACCGCGGTTATGTGAACTTCGCCATCGAGTCCACCCAGGTGGCGTTGACGCCGGACAAGCAGGACGTCTATATCACCATCAATATAAAGGAAGGTGAACAGTACCGACTGTCCAGCATCAAGGTGGCGGGAGATCCGCTGGTCGATCAACAGGAACTGGCGTCCCTGATCCACATCAAGACGGGCGATGTCTTTTCGCGTGAAAAAGTCCAGGAGTCCCGCAAGGCCATTTCCGATCGCCTGGCCGAACTGGGTTATGCCTTCGCCAATGTCAACATCAGTCCTGATGTGGACAAGGACTCGCGGACCGTCTCCCTGACTCTCTTTGTTGAGCCGGGGCGGCGCGTATATGTGCGCCGTGTCAACATATTCGGCAACGGCAAGACCCGCGACGAAGTCATTCGCCGCGAGATCCGCCAGATGGAGGGTAGCTGGTTGTCGACGCGGCTGGTCTCCGATTCACGCACCCGCCTTGATCGCCTGGGCTTTTTCGAGCAGGTGGGGGTCGAGACCCCGACCGTACCCGGCTCGCCCGACATGGTTGATGTCAACTTTACTGTTGCCGAGCGGCCCACCGGGACCCTGAGCGCGGGTCTGGGCTACTCCGACAGCCAGGGTGCGCTGGTCAATTTTTCCGTCTCGCAGCAGAATTTCCTCGGTACCGGAAAACGTGTCGCCATCGAGCTCAACAACAGCCAGGTGACACGAACCTACAGTTTCAGTTACAACAATCCCTATTACACCGAGAGCGGGATCAGCAGGGGTTTTCGTATCTATTCGCGTAGCGTGGATCTCGGCGCCAATATCACCAATATCACCAATTACTCCACCAATACCTACGGCGCTTCGATAAACTGGGGGATCCCGCTGTCCGAGACCAATCGCGTCAGCTTCGGCGTTGGTTACGAGAATACCGAGTTGTTGACCGGCACCAACACCGCTCAGCAGATCCTCGATTTCATCGCCGCCAATGGCAATATCTACGATACCTACAAGCTCACCGCTACCTGGCGTCGTGACACGCGCAATCGCGCCATCTTCGCCGATCGCGGCGCCCGCACCACCCTGGCGGTATCCACCGCCGTGCCGGGGGGTGACCTGGAGTATTACACGGTGACTCTGCGTCACGCGCAGTACTTCCCCATCGCCGAGGGTCATTCCCTGCTGGTCAACATCGACCTCGGCCATGGTGACGTTCTGGGTGATACGCAGACCTTCCCGCCTTTCGAGAATTTCTTCGCCGGGGGCAGCCGCAGCGTACGCGGTTACGACACCAGCACCCTGGGCGGCCCCGCGACCCGTGATGCCTTCAACAACCCCATTGGTGGCACCACGCGCGTGGTCACCAACCTGGAGTGGTTATTCCCCAATCCGTTCGTGGAGAAGGCCAGTTCCATGCGCTTCAGCCTGTTTGTCGATGGCGGTTGGGTGTATGCTGAGGGTGAAGATCTGGATCTGGGTGAGCTGCGCTATTCGGCCGGTATTTCGGCCATTTGGCTGACGCCGATTGGCGCCATGCGTTTCAGCCTGGCAACACCGCTCAACGAGCAGCCCGGTGATCGTACCCAGTCCTTCCAGTTCACCCTTGGCTCACCTTTCTAGGAAAGGTGTCGTGTTACAGGAGGAGAACGTGAAACAGTTCCTGATCAGAACCGCCGTACTGCTGGCCTGCATCCTGCCGCTGACGGGTTTCGCGCAGGACATGAAGATCGGCTTTGTCAATACCGCGCGGGTGCTGAAGGAGGCGCCCCAGGCCGAGGCGGCACGTAAACGCCTGGAAACCGATTTCTCACCCCGTGACCAGAAAATCATCGCCATGCAGAAAGAACTGCGTGGCCTGGAAGACCGTCTGGCAACGGATGGCAGTACCATGAATGATACCCACCGCAAGAAGTTGCAACGCAAGATCAAGGAACTGCGACGAGACATCAAGCGCGCGCGGGAGGAGTTTGGCGAAGACCTCAATATCCGCCGCAACGAGGAACTCTCTCGCCTGCAGAAACTTATTTATGACATCATTCTCGCCCTGGCCCGGGAAGAAAAGTTCGACCTCATCCTGAGCGAGAACGTCCTCTATGCCTCACCGGCGGTGGATGTCACCGAGCAGGTACTGGCGCGCCTGCGGGAAGAATACAAGCGTAATCCCGGGGGCAAGCCCAGGGAGCAGGCTCACTGAGCAACAAGGGAAAGCAGTGCGTGTCACGTAGCATCGGGGAACTGGCCGAACTGGTTGGCGGCATCGTCAGGGGCGACAGCTCGGTGCGCGTCGATGGCGTCGGCACTCTCGAGGGTGCCGGCGAGGGGCAGATCAGCTTTCTCGCCAATCCCCGCTATCGCAGGCAACTGGCCAGCACACGGGCCGCAGCCGTGATCCTCGATGAGGCCGGGGCCGAAGACTATGGTGGCAATGCCATCGTCGTTGCCGATCCCTATCTTGCCTATGCGAAGATCGCCGCGGTTCTCAGTGCGCGCGAACGCCATCCTGGCGGTATCCACCCCCATGCCTCGGTCAATAGTGCCGCCGAGATCCATAGCAGTGCCTGTGTGGGCCCCCACGTCGTGGTGGAGGAGGGCGCTGTCGTAGGCGCGGACGTGTATCTCGGGCCTGGCTGCGTCATTGGTGCCAATTCTGTCATCGGCAGGGGCAGTACCCTGGTGGCCAATGTCACCATCAACGAGGGCTGTGAGCTGGGTGAGCGGGCGTTGATCCACCCGGGGGTGGTCATTGGCAGTGATGGCTTCGGTCTGGCCAATGACCATGGTCGCTGGATCAAGGTGCCGCAGCTGGGGCGGGTCGTCATCGGCAATGACGTAGAGATCGGCGCCAATACCACCATCGACCGAGGCGCCATCGACGATACGGTGATCGGCGACGGGGTCAAGCTCGACAATCTGATTCAGGTGGCACACAACGTCCATATCGGCGAGAATACGGCCATCGCCGCCTGTACCGGCATCGCCGGCAGTGCACGCATCGGCAGGAACTGCGCTATTGCAGGCGGGGTGGGGATCCTCGGGCATCTCGAGATCACCGATGGCGTCACCGTCACGGCCATGTCCCTGGTCACGCGTTCCATTACACGGCCAGGGGTATATTCCTCGGGTACACCTCTGGAGGAAAACCGGCGCTGGCACAGGAACTACGCACGTTTCAAACAGCTCGACGATATGGCGAGGCGCATCAGGGAACTGGAAAAGCTCGTCGCCGAAAAGAGCAAATAGAGGAAGATTCACTTGAGCACACTGGACATCAACGAGATTTTTCAGCATCTGCCGCATCGCTACCCGTTTCTGCTCATCGACCGGGTTACCGAGTGCCGCCCGGGCGAGTTTCTCAGTGGCTACAAGAATGTCACCTATAACGAACCCTATTTCACCGGCCATTTCCCCCAGAAGCCTATCATGCCGGGCGTGTTGATCATGGA
Organism: Chromatiales bacterium; assembly: GCA_027005735.1. Lineage (GTDB taxonomy): Bacteria > Pseudomonadota > Gammaproteobacteria > CAMYNG01 > CAMYNG01 > HyVt-448. Next base: position 21,950 of record JALTLF010000020.1, read on the forward strand.
GGCGCTGGCACAGGCGACCGGGATTCTGGCCTTTCGTACCGTCGAGCAGCGGCCGACGAAGGAATCCCTGTACTACCTGGTCGGTATCGACAATGCGCGTTTCAAGCAGCCGGTGGGGCCGGGTGATCAGCTCATTCTCGAAGTGGAATTCGTCAAGAGCATGCGCGGCGTGTGGAAGTTCAATGGTACGGCGAAGGTCGATGACAAGGTGGTGGCCAGTGCCGTCCTCATGTGTGCTGAACGGGATGCATAGTGGCCATTCATCCCACCGCGATTGTTGATCCCACTGCGGAGATTGGCGAAGGCGTCGAGGTTGGTCCCTACTCCATCATTGGGCCCCGGGTGACCATTGGCGCGGATACCTGGGTCGGTCCACATGTCGTCATCAACGGCCCGACCCGCATCGGGGCCGAGAATCGGATTTTTCAGTTCGCTTCCATAGGCGAGATCCCCCAGGACAAGAAATTCGCCGAGGATGATTCCCGCCTGGAGATCGGCGATCGTAATACCATCCGCGAATACGCCACCATCAACCGGGGCACCGAACTTGGCGGCGGCGTCACCCGTGTCGGTGACGACAACTGGCTGATGGCCTATATCCATATTGCCCACGACTGCATCGTGGGCAACGGTACCATTTTTGCCAACAATGCCTCGCTGGCGGGACATGCCCAGGTGGACGATCATGCCATTCTCGGCGGTTTTACCCTCGTACACCAGTTCTGCCTCATTGGCCGTCATGCCTTCTGCGCCATGGGCAGCGCCATTACCAAGGACGTGCCGCCGTTTGTCATGATCTCCGGGGCCCCGGCCCACCCCCATGGTATCAACCAGGAGGGGCTCAGGCGCCACGGCTTCGACAATGAGGCCATCGCCAACATCCGTCGTATCTACAAGTTGATCTACCGCTCCGGCTCCACCCTCGATGAGGTCAAAAAGGCCCTTGAGGTCCGTGCCCACAACGACAGGGAAGCCGCCGTCTTCTACGATTTCCTGCAGCGCAGCCAGCGCAGCATCGTTCGCTGACCGGGCGTGTCGGGCGGAAAAAGTCCGCTATCCTGCACCGCTCACGCGCTTTCCACCGTGCTTGTTGTGTAACCCGGGATACATATTACTGTCCGCCGATCCTGTATAAGGCGTTCAGTTCCATGACGTTTCTCCCCTGCTGGCTGCCGTCGAGCAAGCGGCGGGCATCCCCAGCGGGAGTGCGCAACACAAACAAAATATCCAACCAGCATTGCAATGCGGCAAGGATGACCTGAAACAGGTCCAGACCCGGAATCACCAGCCCAAAGACGAGGTGGATCTCATGCGTAATGTTCTCTGCAGGGGGATGGTCGCTGTTCTGCTGTTCCTGCTCGCCCATGCAGGCTTCGCCGCCGACGAGTTTCCCGGCCGCAAGAAATACTATGACGTACCTGTTTACCAGCTGAAGCAGCTCTACGCGAATCGTGATCGCGTGATCATCGTCGATGCGCGTTCGCCTTTCGAGTTCTCGACCCTGTCCATCAAGGGCGCGATAAACATACCCTATACCGACAGCAATTTTATCGAAAGAGTCAGGAAACTGCGCGCCAACAGTGACAGGCCCATTGTCTTTTATTGCAACGGCCGTACCTGCTTCAAGTCCTACAAGGCGACGCGCAAGGCAATGCATCGCGGTATCAGTGAGGTCTATGCCTATGACGCCGGTGTCTTCGAATGGGCGCAGGCCCATCCCGCCGAGGCGGTGTTGTTGGGGGAGACGCCCATCGATCCTGCTCACATCATCTCCAGCGCCGAGTTCAAGAAGCGTTTGCTCACGCCCATCGAGTTTACGCGGCGCATCGAGAAACTGGCCGCACGGGGCAAGGCCATGGTCATCGACGTGCGCGACCTGCGTCAGCGCGCGGCGGTAGGACTGTTCCCCCGCCACGAGTACTGGGCGGCGCTGGAGGAGATGAACAAGCTTCTGTCTTTCGTGCGCAAGGCCCGGCGTGAAGGCAAGACCCTGTTCATCTACGACGCGGTGGGCAAGCAGGTCCGCTGGGTGCAATACCGTCTGCACCGCGAGGGAGTGAAGGACTATTATTTCATGAAGGGCGGCGCCCGCGCCTATTACAAGGACATCATCATCGGCAAGGCGGACTGAACACTTGACTTGCACCGCGCCCCCGGCCCGGGGTTGCGGTCATGTCTTCCCGGTTTTGCCCAACATCTCGAACACCAGGTCATCCAGCTCCATGTCGATCTTCTCCTCGCCGAGCTGGTCTCGAATGGCGCGCAGTTTATTGCGTGTCGCTTCGTAGTACGCCTCGTCGTCGAGAAAGCGGCTGATCTCCGCGGCGATACCCCTGGGGCTGGCATCCTTCTGCAGCAGCTCGGGCACCACACGTTCCCCCGCGACGATGTTGCACAGGCCGATATGGTCGATCTTCAGCAGGCGGCTGACGATGGCATAGGTGAGGGCGGCGACGCGATAGACGATGACCATGGGTTTGCCGTAGAGGGCGATCTCCAGGGTGGC
>JALTLF010000020.1:24555-26579 GCA_027005735.1 Chromatiales bacterium
TGCGCACCAGTGCCGCGGCGTGCATGTCGCCGGAGGCCTCGCCCGCAACCATCAGCACGTGGCTCACGGCATCATCCCTGGAACACGCTGCGTACGGTAGCGCCGATTTGCTCCAGCCTGGCGTCGTCCAGTTCGGGGAACACCGGCAGGGACAGGCAACGGCCTGCGACGTCCTCGGTGACCGGCAGGGAAGTACTGCGGCACAGTTCGCCGAAGGCCTTCTGCTGGTGGAGCGGCACCGGGTAGTAGATGGCGCAGGCGATGTCGTTCTCCTGCAGGGCCTTCATGATGTCGTCACGCCGCTCGCTGAGGATGGTGTACTGGTGATAGACGTGGGTACCGTAGTCGGCCTCGTGCGGCACGGTAACGAGATCACCGAACAGTTCGCGGTAGCGGTGCGCTACACGGCGGCGGTTCTCGTTGAACTCATCCATGTAGCGCAGCTTGACGCGCAGGATGGCGGCCTGCATCTCGTCGAGACGGCTGTTGTAGCCGATGAAGTCGTGGTAGTAGCGCTTTTCGCTGCCGTGGTTGCGCAGCATCTTCAACTTGCGGGCCATCTCGTCCGAGGGCGTGGTGACCATGCCGCCATCGCCGTAACAGCCAAGGTTCTTGCTGGGGAAGAAGCTGTGACAGCCGGCGAGGCTGATGGCGCCGGTCATGCCCGTTTCGTGGCGCGCGCCGAAGCTCTGCGCGCAGTCCTCGATGACCAGCAGGCCGTGCTCATCGGCAATGGCCTGGATGGCGCGCATGTCGGCGGGATGGCCGAACAGGTGTACCGGCAACAGGGCGCGTGTCCTGTCGCTGATGGCGGCCTCGATGCAGGCCGGATCGATGTTGAGGGTATCGGGCTGGATGTCCGCGAACACCGGCGTGGCACCGACGTAGGCGATGGCCTCGGCGGTGGCGATGAAGGTAAAGGACGTCGTGATGACCTCGTCGCCGGGACCGATACCGGCGGCGAGCAGGGCCAGGTGCAGGGCATCGGTGCCCGAGGCGCAGCCCACCGCGTGCTTCACGCCGAGGTAGTCGGCGGCCTCCTGCTCGAAGGCCTGCACGTTGGGGCCAAGGATGAAATGGGTGTTCTCGAGCACTGCCTCGAGTTCGGCGTCAATCTCGGACTTGAGCCGGTGGTATTGATCCTTGAGATCAACCATGGGGATCATGCGTGCTTACCTCTGTCTGTGTGTATTCAGCCCGTGGGCCTGACGTCGCGCAGGCGCTCGGTGATCTCGATGGCGGCCTTGAGTGCGTTCATGCCGTCCTCGCCGCTGACCACCGGTGGCGTGCCCTCGAGGATGGCGGCGAGAAAGGCATCGATCTCCGCGCGCAGGGCATCACCAGCCTCGAAACTCTGCTCACTGCTGTCGATGCGGGCGATGCCGCGCTCGTCGGTACCGTCCCCCTTGCGGTGGATGCCCAGCTTGCGGTTCTGGAAGTCCACGCTGAGGTAGGCATCGTGCTGGAAGATACGCATCTTGCGTTCAGACTTCATGCCCGCACGGCTGGCGGTGACGTTGGCGATACAGCCGTTTTCGAAACGCAGGCGCGCATTGGCGATGTCGATGTCATCGGAGATCACCGGCACGCCGCTGACGTCCATGTGCGCCACCTCGCTGCCGACGATATCGAGGATGATGTCGATGTCATGGATCATCAGGTCGAGCACCACGTTGACGTCGGCACCACGTGGGTTGAAGGGCGCCACGCGGTGCGACTCGATGAACAGCGGATCCCGCAGCACGCCGTCGAGGGCGAGGATGGCCGGGTTGAAACGCTCCAGGTGGCCGATCTGCAGAACCCGTTCCCGCCGGCGCGCGATGTCGATGAGCTCGGCGGCCTCGGCCACGGTGGTGGTCATGGGTTTTTCCAGCAGGACGTGGCTGCCGGCCTCGAGGACGGCGCGCGCCGTCTCGTAGTGGCGCTGGGTGGGGACGACGATGCTCACCGCGTCCACCGGCCCGGGCAGGTCTTCGAAACGGGGATAGAAGGCACAGCCCAGCTCGGCGGCCACCTCCTCGCCG
>JALTLF010000021.1 GCA_027005735.1 Chromatiales bacterium
GATGTCACGGAAACCGCCGTTGGCAAACTGGAACTCAAAGCCGCAAACGAAGAACTTCAGAAACTCAGCCGAACAGACGGCCTCACCCAGCTAAACAACCGTGCCTACTGGGAAGAATGCCTGCAACAGGAATTTTTGCGCGTCAGGCGCACCGGGCAGATCGCCACCGCAATCATGTTCGACATCGACCATTTCAAGAAGGTGAACGATACCTACGGCCACCAGGCGGGCGATGAAGTCATCCGGCAGACCTCAACCGTGCTGCGCAAGGCCATCCGCGCCACCGATATCGCCGGGCGCTATGGCGGTGAAGAGTTCGGCGTCATCCTCATCGACACCTGTGCCAAAGATGCCTTGATCTTCGCCGAACGGCTACGCACGCAGATAGAGGCGATCACTGTCGTGTACGACAACATGGAAATTCACTACACCATCAGCCTGGGGATCGCCGAGACGGATGGCAGCCACGCAGACTACAATGCCTGGCTGGAATGCGCCGACAAGGGGCTCTATCACTCAAAGGAAAACGGCCGCAACCGCTCAACGATATACGGGCAGGAAAACGAAATGGGATCCGCAAAGGTCTGAGGACTATATTCGGGGCATGCTGCCACAACGTACCAGCGGATCAACAGTCCACGTGCAGGCCCTTGAAGCATCTGTTGATGACGATATTCTTTACCGCGAGACGCTTTCCCTTTTCGACAATCGCCATGGCATAGGGTTTCCGCTTGCCATTCGTGGTCTCAATAAAGCCGTAAATGGTATAGCCGGGATTGCCGTCTTCATCCGTGACCATATTGAATACATCTGGCGAAACAACCTGTTTGTAATCAGAAAAAAAAGGATAGATCTCATTGTCATAAAACTCATACATGGCGCTCTGATCGTATCCGAACGGCGCCATCAGGGAGTACAACCCTGGCGCATCCTTCGAACGCGCATACTGGATAAACTCGTCGCGGACCCTGGCATACTCCTGCATATCCTTGCGGACGGCCATCATGCCGAGATCGCGCTGAACCGATGATGGCCCCACCTGGGCACAACCCACCATCAAAGAAAAAACAACGGAAAAAACCAACGGATATACCGCGTTTTTATTCATGATTAGTTACCCCCCGCGCTTTCATACAGCATAGACGCCATTCCAATAACGGTCAAATCAGACCAGGAGGAGTAAAAATTTCCCATGAACGTGCGTACAATTCTGGGCACTACCGTATGCCGTCAATGTCATACGCCATGTAGTCGCGCTCGAAGGCGACGATGATTTGTGAGCTAACTTCCAGGTTAGTGAGAATGGTTGTCAGTTGTCACCGACAACTTATTACACTGCACACACTCACTCTGCAAAAATAATCATAAATACATTCACAACAACCAACGACAACAAATAAGTATAGTAAATATTTCTCATTATTACTGGAGGATTTAGAAGAAGCAGAACAATAATAACTGACGCAACTAAAAATCCAATCACATAAAAACCAATAAGCGAAACTTTATACACAACAATAAGAGCCGGAATAAATACAAAAGCGAGCAAGTGTACACGATCTTTCATAAATAGAATTTCTTCTGACTATTGCTGTCAAGCCGCCGATGTTTGTCAAGATAGTTGTCGCAATTCTCAAGCAGCCATACCCTCGGTTTGTTGCGTCGGGCACGACTCCAACCGTTCAGGGTTCAGCCATACCTCTCTGACCGGCGTCCAATTGCGCGTAGCACCGCTCCATCGCTCAGGATGGATAACGTACGATATTTTTCGCACATTTTATGAGGCGGTGGCCCCGATCTGGTTAAATTGGAGTTTCGAGAACCAATGACCAGAAAGGAGACCGACCACCATGACCAAGGATACACCAAAGCTGA
>JALTLF010000022.1:0-16937 GCA_027005735.1 Chromatiales bacterium
ACGATGGCCGGGTTGATGGTCACGCTGTCGATGACCGGCGCCGGATTCGGGTAGTGATAATAGTAGTACGGGTAGGCCGGAGCATAGTAGCCGGGTTCCCCGACATGGGGTGCGTACTTCGATGGTCCCGGTGGTGGGGCGGCGCAGCCGGCGAGGAGCAGCACCGCTGCCGCCATCAGCGGGATCGTGATTTGACTTGCTGGATGTCTTTCCATGGTAGTCGCCTCCTGCTACAGGCCAGTAAAGTGCCCGCACTACGCACATCTCAAGCTTAATAAACAAAGCGTTGTCGCGCGCAAGCGCGCCAATACTTATCCCCGCTCCCTGTCCCCCGCCCCGGGGGGGCGGGGGGACCGGCTAAATAGACAGGCAAGAAAGATATTTCCCCGTGACCCCCGTGCTCCCCGTGGTTTGAGTCTCCATCCAGTCTACATAGCGCGGGAGCGCTTCGAACGCAACCATCTCGTCAACGGTTCCCACTGCTCCAGGTCCTGCCAGGCCATGGAGGGGGCCAGCTCGAAGATCCCGAGGCCGCGCTGGGCGGCGCGGATGTAGTTCTGGGTATCGCGCAGGTGGGTCAGGAAGGGGATCTTCAGCTTGCCGAGGTAGTCCTCCAGTTCGTGGTAGATACGCGTATTCTCGCGCACGCGGTTGGCCACCACGCCCACCTTCGTCTGCTTGCGCGAGACCTTGCCCACCACAAACAGCTCCTTCATGAAATGCTGCGCCGCGCGCATGTCCATGGGCGAGGGCAGCACCGGCACGATGATGGTCTCGGCACGGCGCACGAGAGCGCTGAGTTCGCTGCCGGTCACGCGCGCCGGTGCGTCGATGATGACCACATCGGCATTGCGCGGCACGCGCGTCTCACCCTCAAAGGCCGCGAGGCCGGTGATCTCCGGCCATTCCTCGCCGCGCGCGGCGAGCCATTCGAGGCTGGAGGCCTGCGGATCGAAGTCCATCAGCGCGACGGCCTTTTCTTCTTCCCAGGCGTAGTAGCTGGCGAGGTTGGTGGCAAGGGTGCTCTTGCCGCACCCACCCTTGGCATTCAGGACCATGATGCTGCGCATGGTGTCTCCCCCTTTGCTTGCCGCGGTGGTTTACCCGGTTGTGATTGCTGTTCTGCCTTGACCGCGGACCCCTTACCGTAGCGCAAGGCAGGGGCGCTTGTTAAGTGAGGTGCCGGGTTTTTGCGCCGGGATCGGCGTTTTCCGGGCCGGAAAACGGAAAAACCGCCGCAAGGCGACGGTTTTCCCGTTGCACCCCCGCCGGGCGGGTGTGCCATTCGGACATCAGTTGTGGTGGATGGTACGCCCGTGCAGCGGCTGGGTGGGCCGTACGCTCTTCGGGAAGATGTCGCTAAAGGCCTTCACCTGGGCGGCGGAGACGTTCACCGGCGTCCTGAGCACCATCCAGTTGACCCCCTCGGAGCAGGGCGGCGTGGTCAGCGAGCCGGCGTAATTGTAGTAGCTGCGGTCCCGCGGCAGCAGATCGGCGACCCTGACATCGAGGCCGGCGAGATCGGCCTTGCCGCCGTGCTGCTTCGGCAGCTTCTGCCACAGCCTGCCGATGACAGGGTTGGCCTTGCCCTTTTTGAACAGCACCGCGACCACGCCGAGTTGGCCGTCCTCGGCCTGATGGACGAAGTGGGCCACCATGTCAGCGGGCTTGCCGTCGATCTTGTGTTCGGACGGCGAATGGAAATGGAACTGCAGCAGCCTGTAGGTCTTGCCGCCCATGGTGATGGTGCTGCCGGGATTCATGTTCACCTGGATGGTGTGGCCGTTGTTGACAATGTTCTTCGGGCTGGCAGTGTAGCTGAAGGTGATGTCACCGAGGTTCTTTGGCGTGGCACCACGAATGTCGATGGGGGATTGCTGCCTGCCCTCCTTGCACATGTGGTAGTCGGGGCTCATGTCACCCCAGTGCATGGGACCCATGTGGCCTTCGTAACCCCAGTGCGCGCCGGCTCCGGCGGCAAGGGCGGTACCCGCGCCGAGGCTGAGCGCGGCGGACAGCATTACGGACTGGTAGAACTTTTTCATTGTTATCTCCCTTTCTGGAATTGTTATAAAACTCCCTGCTCGTGCAGCGAAGCGGAGTATTAAGACGCATTTCAGAAGGGGACGCAAGCCTGCCGCCGCGCATGACGCCTGCCTTGCGGTGCGGATTAAGGATTTCTTAAGGAAGCCGGAAGGGATCGCCCGTCGCGGCCCTGGTGGTCTATTTCAGGCAGTCCTGTTGCGCCACGCGCAGGGCCACCTGCCAGCCGTTTTCCCCCCGCCAGTAGAGATCCATCTGCTCCGGCGTACCCGGCAACATGATCACGCCACCGCCCTCGGTGCCGCCACGGATGACGTCGTCACTGTCCATGAACTGCACCGCCTCGTACTGGCGAATGAAGGCCGCCGCCGAGGTTACCCCATCCTTTTCCATGCGACGACTGCAACCCGTGCACCAGGCCCCCTGCGCGTCGCAACGGCGAGACTGGCAATAGTCCAGCACCTCACGCACGGTCTCCAGATCGAGATCCGGGCAGTCCTGCAGGAAGACCTGCACGCCGACTTCGTCACAGCCGACGACGATGTCATAGACGACCAGTTGCGTACCCTCAACGAAAGGGTTGGCATTGAGCAGGTCGGGATCGGAGATGATGGTCACGGGGCATGGTCCATGGAGGCCGGGTAGATACGGTCCATTATTATAGGCCAATCCGGCATCCGGGTCCTCAGCGGGTTCGTGACCGCGATCACTTTCGGCGGCGAGGCCGACCCCGGATCCAGCTCATCACCACGAGGAGAAAAAACAGGGTATAGATCAGGGTGAACACCCACGGCGGCGCCTCGTAGAAGATGAGGGCATGCAGCCAGTAGGCGATGAAACCGTCATCGTAACCCTGCTCGCCGGCGGCGCGCCGCAACCGGTTCTCCCATACGGTGAGGGGACAGGACACGCCCAGCCAGGCCTCGGCGACAACGTAGCCGATGGCAAGGAGATGCAGGATGCGGAAAGTGAAGTTGCGTACCCACTGCCAGTGGCGCCACAGACCAATGGAGATGAGCAACTGGCCGGCCACCACGAAGAGGATGAAGGCGAAGTGCAGCGACAGGATCAGATCGGCCAACAGGCGTTCCATGCCCCACAGTGTAGGAAAATATCGCCGCTAACGACACCATCGGCATAGGCACTGGTCCAGGACGGCTAGTACCCCATGCTTCCGGGCGATAGTGGAAAGGCCATGCCCCGGCTATGCTCGGCGTATGTGGGAACATCGACACCAGCGCCCGGACGCCCCCCTGCCCAGCCACGGCATTTTTCATGCTTTTGGTATCGGCCTGCTCCTCCTCACGGTGGTGATGGCGGTGTGGGGGCCACTGTGGCTGGCGCTGACGTCACTCCTCGGCGCCGCCGTGGCGTGGCTGGCGGTGGCCACCGCCGGCACCGAAGGTGCCTCGTTGCACGCCGGCGAGAAACCTGCGCGCCCCCACCATCAAGGCCGACACCGATCCCGCTAAAGGCCCGACTCTTGCTTTGCCCTTGCCCCCGACCGCCTGCCTTGTTTTAATCGGTACTGCTCCCGCGGCAAAAGAGTGCGTAGCGACACATCATCGCCGCCGGGGGTGCGTCGTGGCCCTCGACAGCGCCAACGACGCGGACACCAGGCAGTGCCCTGCGACGGTTTTTCAAGCCGGCCATCAGGGCAGATCACAGGGAGGCGCCGACATGCCAGGCCAGCAAGGGGGAGACAAGCCGTCGTTCTGGACCACGTTGCCGGGAATCTTCACCGGACTCGCAGCCCTCATCGGGGCCATCGCGACCCTGCTGGTGACCCTCAACCAGATGGGCGTCATCGGCGGCCATGACGAGCGTGTCACCGGGAATGGCTCGGCGCCTGTTGCCAACGGCGGCAAGCCTGGCACGGCCACCCCCCCGCCTGCCGAGCCCGCACCCGCGAACAACACCTTCCGCGTGGTGGAGCTGACACTGCGCGCCGATCCCTTCAACTACAAGGGGCGTTGCCCGGTGACCATTCGATTCACCGGGCGCATCTCGGTGGCCGGGGGCGGTGGGACGGTTTCCTACAGGTTCCTGCGCAGCGATGGTGCTTCAGCACCGGTGCAGTCGATCACGTTCAGCCAGCCGGGCTCGAAGACCGTCACCACCACCTGGCAGCTGGGCAAGTCCTTCCAGGGCTGGCAGGCCATCCAGATCTATGACCCGAAGGAACTGCAGTCCCCACGCGCCCGTTTCCGTATCGTATGTACCAATACACTGCTGCCAAAACCGCTGGTTCCGAAATTACCAACGCTGAAGTTCCAGTAGACCCGTGTCCGGGCCCGCGCTCAAGCCCCTGCTCGCCACCCTGCGGCCACCCTTTCTGGTACTGACGCCGGTGTGCGTCGGCCTCGGCTACGCCGTGGCGCGACTCACCGGGGCAGAGCCACGTCTCTTCGATGTCGGCCTGTTCCTGCTGGGTGCCCTGAGCGCCCACGTCAGCGTCAACACCTTCAACGAGTATTACGATTTTCGCAGCGGCCTGGATCTGCATACCACGCGTACCCCCTTCAGCGGAGGCAGTGGCGCCCTGCCGGCCAACCCTGCCCTGGCTGGCTGGACCCTGTCGGTGGCCGTTACTAGTTTGCTGGTCACGGTGATCATCGGTGGTTATTTCCTGTTGCGTGTCGGTTGGCACATCATGCCCATTGGTGTGCTCGGTATCCTTACCGTGCTGGCCTATACCCGCTGGATCACGCGCCACCCCCTGCTGTGTTTGATCGCACCGGGACTGGGCTTCGGTCCACTGATGGTCATGGGCACCGAAGTGGTGCTCACCGGTCGCTACACGCTGGATGGTTTTCTCGTCTCCCTCGTACCCTTCTTTCTGGTCAACAACCTGCTGCTTCTCAACCAGCTTCCCGACGTCGAGCCCGATCGCCGTGCCGGGCGCCGGACCTTTCCCATCGTCTATGGCCTGCCCACCACACGCCGAGTCTACGCCCTGTTCATGGTACTGGGCTATGGCAGTCTCATCGTCGCGGTCATGAGCCGGCACCTGCCCGCCGGTGCCCTGCTGGGTCTGGCCACGCTGGTGCTCGCACTGCCCACTCTGCTCGGCGTGCTGCGTTATTCAGACGACCTGCACAGGCTCAGACCCTGCCTGGGCCTGAACGTGGGGATCGCCATCCTGACCCCGTCCCTGATCGCCATCGGCATGCATCTGCGCTAAACCGTACGTCTGTTCGCAAGCTCGCTATCTCCCCGCCGCTCGGCTCCCTGTCAACCTATGCACGCGCGATGCGTTATCTGTTTGACGGGCCGGGCCGGTGTCCCACCAGAGGTGCCGCTCCGACCCACGTAACGACGACATGTGACGCGTGTCCGGGAAACTGGTGTGGCAGCCATTTGGCCACCGATGCTTTCTGTAACCCACTCGCCGAGCTGGTCGTCTGAATGACAGGGAGGCGCCGTTCGGGCGCCTGCGTGGAACATCAGGGAGAAAACAATGAACAAGATGATTCGTATGGCAGGTGTGTTGGCCGGGATAGTGTCGCTTGCGGCCTGTGGGGGTGGCGAGAGTGGGGGCTCGCCTGACCCGGCACCGCCGGTGACGCCAACACCGACCTCATCGACGCTGTATATAGGCTACTACACGGAAAGCAATGTGGCCGATCCGGACGACCCCACGCCGGGTGTGCTCTATCTCTACCTGCCCGATACCGGGACCAGTTTCACCGGTGAGTTCTTTTTTTCCTACGTGGGCTGCGTCGGTGCGACGGACACCGGTCTGCTCGACGGCCTGCGCGTCAACGCGCCGACAGGGGACACCATCAACGGTAGCTGGTCGGGGGACGTGGATGGCAACATCCATACCGGCAACTTCAGCGGCGCCATGTTCAACGGCAACATGTTCACCGGAACCTGGACACGCAATGGCGGCTCGCAGAAATTCAGCTTCGGCAAGGCACCCTTTACATGTAGTTACACCTTTGCCGGCAACGGTGACTTCACTCTCTATGCGGTGAATGACGGCACCCTTCCCATCGACGTGGATCTGACACAGCCGACGGTGCCGGTATTCCGTTTCGATCTGGATCCCAACATTGCCTATTACACGCTCGACGTGCTGGACGAAGCCTGCCTCGCCGCGGGTGGTGGCGTTGCCAGTTGCCTCATGTGGGAACTGCGCACGGTCTCCACCGGTGGGCCGGTGAGCGTCGTCTATGGTACGGGGGGCACACCTGACCAGCCGTTGACCACCGGCAACTATGTGGTGACCGTGGTCTCGACGGATCTTGGTGGCGTGGTGCGTGATTACGGCAGCGCGGCGTTCAGTGTACCGTAGGCGGCACCGGCTACGGATGAAACGTGGTGCCGGCACTCTGGCTGTTCCGAATTCCCCATCACCTGCGGGGCATGAAACAGGCAGGTTTCCGTAGTGGGGGTGTTGGCAAGACCGTTGGCCGCAGGGATGACGTACACGGATGTACGAATGCCGCGTGAGGGCAGGATGCCCGGCGCGGCCCCGGCTGTCGAGCGTACAGGGACGTATTTACCACGTGTCATGGCAAGACGGGCTGACGGGTAACACGATGTGCGAGAGGCCTGCGTGCAAAAACTGATCGCTGTTCTGGAACACTTGACCTAGATACCCAGCTCGTCCCACAGGGCGTCGATGCGGGCTTTCACATCTGCGTCCATGGTTATGGGCCGCCCCCACTCGCGCGTGGTCTCACCTTTCCACTTGTTGGTGGCGTCGAAGCCGATCTTGGAGCCCAGCCCCGACACCGGCGAGGCAAAGTCGAGATAGTCGATGGGCGTGTTCTCGATGATCGTCGTGTCGCGCGCCGGATCCATGCGCGTGGTCATGGCCCAGATGACGTCCTGCCAGTCGCGCACGTCGATGTCGTCGTCGGTGACGATGACGAACTTGGTGTACATGAACTGGCGCAGGAAGGACCACACGCCGAGCATGACGCGCTTGGCGTGGCCGGGATACTGCTTCTTCATGCTCACCACCGCGACGCGGTAGGAACAGCCCTCCGGCGGCAGGTAGAAGTCGGTGATCTCGGGAAACTGCTTCTGCAACAGCGGCACGAAGACTTCGTTCAGGGCCACGCCGAGCACCGCCGGCTCGTCGGGCGGGCGGCCGGTGTAGGTGGAGTGGTAGATGGGATCGGCGCGGTGGGTAATGCGCTCGATGGTGAATACCGGGAAGCGTTCCACCTCGTTGTAGTAACCGGTGTGATCGCCGAAGGGGCCTTCCTCGGCCTCCTCGCCGGGATGGATCACGCCTTCGAGGACGAACTCGGCGGAGGCCGGCACCAGCAGGTCGCTGCCGAGGCATTTGGTCACCTCGGTCTTGCCGCCGCGCAGCAGGCCGGCGAAGGCATACTCGGAGAGGCTGTCGGGCACCGGCGTCACCGCGCCGAGGATGGTGGCCGGATCGGCACCCAGCGCCACGGCCACGGGGAAGGGCTCGCCGGGGTGTTGCTCGCACCAGTCGCGGTAGTCCAGCGCGCCGCCGCGATGGGCCAGCCAGCGCATGATGACCTTGTTCTTCGCGATGACCTGCTGGCGATAGATACCGAGGTTGTGGCGCGCCTTGTTGGGCCCGCGGGTCACCACCAGCGCCCAGGTGATGAGCGGCCCGGCATCGCCGGGCCAGCAGGTCTGGATGGGCAAGTTGCCCAGATCCACCGCGTCACCCTCGATCACATGGGCCTGGCAGGGCGCCTTCTTCACCACCGAGGGCGACATGTTGAGCACCTGCCTGAAGACGGGCAGCTTCTGCCAGGCGTCCTTCATGCCTTTGGGGGGCTCGGGCTCCTTGAGCATGGCGAGCAAGCTGCCCACCTCGCGCAGGGCGTCCACCGACTCCTCCCCCATGCCCAGGGCGACACGCTCGGGCGTGCCGAACAGGTTGCCCAGCACCGGGGTATCGAAGCCTTTGGGGTTTTCGAACAGCAGCGCCGGACCGCCGCGCTTTAAGGTCCGGTCACAGATCTCGGTCATCTCGAGGTTCGGATCGACCTCGCTGGTGATGCGTTTGAGTTCGCCCCGCGCTTCGAGCTGGGCGATGAAGTCACGCAGGTCCTTATATTTCATGAACGGCTGACCCTGTTCTGTGCTTGCCGCCAAGCTTAGCCTGTTTGGCGCCCGGAAGCGACGGGGCGACAGCCGCGCGATCAGTCATCGATGTGGATCTCGCCGCGCAGATAGAGGGCGGCCCGGCCCGCCAGCACGACGCGTTCACCGCGCAGTTCACAGCCGATCTCGCCGCCGCGCGGCGAGAGCTGGCGCGCGGACAAGCGCGTGCGGCCAAGATGTTTCACCCAGTACGGTGTCAGCATGCAGTGCGCCGAGCCGGTGACCGGATCCTCGTCGATCCCGGCGCCGGGTGCGAAGAAGCGACTGACGAAATCCACGCCGTCCTCGCCGGGCGCGGTGACCACCACGCCGCGGCGATCGAGTTTTGCGAGAACCGGGAAGTCGGGCGCCAGCCCGGCCACCACGGCGGCATCGGCCACCACCACCATGTAGTCCATGCCCCGGTAGCATTCCTCGATCGGGATGCCGAGACCCCTGTCGAGGAGGTCGGGGGGATCGCACGGTTCCGTGCTCAGCACGGGGAAATCCATTTGCAAACCGTCCGCGTGCCGCGCGACGGCAAGCACGCCGCTGCGCGTGGTGAAATTCACCACCTCGCCCTGATAACCGCGTTCGAAGAACAGCAGCCAGGCCGCCGCGAGGGTGGCGTGACCGCACAGATCCACTTCGCAGGTGGGCGTGAACCAACGCAACGCGAAAGCATCGCCCTCGGGGACGTAGAACGCGGTTTCCGCCAGATTGTTCTCCGCGGCAATGGCCTGCATGGCGGCGTCATCGAGCCAGTGCGCAAGCGGCACGATGGCGGCGGGATTGCCGCCAAACACCCGATCACTGAATGCGTCGATCTGGTACAGGGAAAGTTTCACGGATCGCTCAGAGATCGAACTCGGCGATCACCGGCGCGTGATCCGACGGACGTTCCCAGCCGCGCGGTACCTTGTCGATGACACAGGACTTGCACGCGCCGGTCAACGCTTCGCTGACCAGGATATGGTCGATGCGCAGGCCGCGGTCGCGGGCAAAGGCGGCGGCGCGGTAGTCCCACCACGAATACTGACCCGCACTGTCGTCGAACAGGCGAAAGCTGTCGCGCAGGCCGAGATCGAGGAGCGCCCGCAGGGCGGCGCGTTCCGGCTCGCTGACCAGCACCGAACCTTGCCAGCCTTCCGGGTCGTACACGTCGCGATCCTCGGGGGCGATGTTGAAGTCGCCCACCACCACCAGTTGCGGGTGGCGCGCCAGTTCCTCGGCCAGCCAGTCACGCAGGCGCGCCAGCCAGTCCAGCTTGTAGGCATACTTGTCCGAGCCCACCTCCGAGCCGTTGGGGACATAAAGATTGACCAGGCGCAGGTCGCCGTAGGTGGCCGCCAACACCCGGCGCTGGGGATCATCGAGGCCGGGGATGGCGTCAACGATATCGACGGGATCATGTGGCGTACGATTGAGGATGGCGACGCCGTTGTAGGTCTTCTGGCCGTTGACCTGGCACTGGTAGCCGGCGTCTTCCAGTTCCTGCACGGGGAAGTTGTCGTTGACAGTCTTGATCTCCTGCAGGCACAGCAGGCCGGGGCGCGCCGTCGCCACCCAGTCGAGGACCTGGGGCAGGCGCACCTTGATGGAATTGACGTTCCAGGTGGCGATTTTCAGCATGACAGGGATTTCGCCAGGGGGCTGCTACAACCGGAACCCGCCGTGGCGCTTGCGGTGCAGGTAGTCGAACCAGAACAGGCCGCCGATGACGCCCACCACCATGGCGAACAGCACCAGCAGCCAGTACCACACGGGGAAGCGCGGATGGATGGCGGCCAGTTCCTCGGCCGTGGGCACGCGCTCGCCCTGCAGGTTGGCCACCGCCATTTCGATACGCGCCGCCAGTTCCTGGTTCTGCTTCATGAGTGCCTGCAGGTCTTCGGCGCTGGCATCCTGGGGCACCGGCGGGACCTCGGCCAGTTGCGCCTCCAGTTCGCTGACGCGGTTGGTGAGCGTGACGATCTCCGCGCGCGCCACCTCCAGCGCGGCGGCATCGGCGCCCACATCGCCCTTGCCTTCCAGTTTCTTTTTCAGACCCTTGATGGCGCTCTTGGCATTGGCCAGTTCATCGCGCAGGATCTGGGTCTCACGCTCACGCTTTTTATCCTTTTCCTTCAGCGCCGCCAGTTCCTCCCGTGCCTTCCCCAGCTGCGCCTGCAGGGCCTTGAGTTCGACGATGGCCGGCGCCTCGGGAACGAGGTATTGCGCGTTGATCCAGCCTTCCACGCCATCGCTGGTCTGCACGCGTACGAAATTGCCGCTGCGCTCCAGCACTTCGATCTTCGTGCCGCTGGCCACCGATTGCAGGATGGGACTCTGCTCATCGGGAAGCTGGTGGATCCCCAGCAGGATATTGTCCGTGACATACAGGCTCTCGCCCAGTGCCGGCAGGGCCAGCACCAGCAGGGCGGCGAGGAGAGGGACGCGCAGGATGTGAGCCATTGTTCCTTCCTTATTTATACATACGGGTGCTTGCCCACTCAGGCGGCGATACCGCTGTGTCGCAAGAGGGCGTCGATGCGGGGCTCGCGGCCGCGGAACTCGATGAACAGATCCATGGGCTCGCGCGAGCCGCCCTTCTCCAGCACCGTGTGCAGGAAACGCTTACCGGTCTCCCGGTCGAAGATACCGTTTTCCTCGAACAGGGAGAAGGCATCGGCCGACAGTACCTCCGCCCACTTGTAGGAATAATACCCCGCCGCGTAGCCGCCAGCGAAGATGTGGGTAAAGCTGTGCTGGAAGCGATTGTAGTCCGGCGGCCGGATCACCGCGACCTCTTCGCGCACGCGGTCCAGCGTCTGCTGGATGAAATCGGGGCGTCCCGGTTCGTATTCCAGGTGCATGAGGAAATCGAACAGGGCGAATTCCAGTTGCCGCATCATCTGCATGGCCGACTGGAAGTTGCGCGCCGCCGTCATGCGTTTGAAGAGCTCGTCAGGCAGGCGCTCGCCGGTCCTGAAATGGCCGGCGATGAGGTCCAGGGCCTCGCGCTCCCAGCACCAGTTCTCCATGAACTGGCTGGGCAACTCTACCGCATCCCAGGCCACGCCGTTGATCCCGGAGACACCGAGGTAGTCCACCTTCGTCAGCATGTGATGCAGGCCGTGCCCGAATTCGTGGAACAGGGTGATGACCTCGTCATGGGTGAACTGGGCCGGCTCGTCACCCACCGGCGGACTGAGGTTGCAGGTGAGGAAGGCCACCGGCACCTGCACCTTGCCGTCGCGGTGGCGCATGCGCGAGACGCAGTCCGCCATCCACGCGCCGCCACGCTTGTTCTCGCGCGCGTAGAGATCGAGATAGAACTGGCCCCGCAACTGGTCTTCGCCGTCGCGGATCTCGTAGAAACGCACATCCTCGTGCCAGGTATCCATGCCGTCCACCTCGCGGATACGGATCCCGTAGAGGCGCTCGACCACGTCGAACATGCCTGGCACCACGCGTGTCTCGGGGAACCAGGGCTTGAGTTCTTCCTGGGAGATGGCGTACTTGTGCTGGCGCAGTTTCTCCGAATAGTAACTGTAGTCCCAGGCCTCGAGCCTTTCCATGCCATACTGTTCGCGGGCGAAGGTCTCCAGCTCGGCCACGTCCTGCTCGGCGTGGGGCTTCGAGCGCTTCGCCAGGTCGTGCAGGAAGCCCAGCACTTCCTCCGGCTTGCGCGCCATCTTGGTGGCCAGCGAGCGCTCGGCGTAGTTGGCGAAGCCGAGCAACTGCGCCAGTTCGTGGCGCAGGGCGAGGATGTCGTTCATCAGCGCGCTGTTGTCCCACTTGCCGGCGTTGGGACCCTGGTCCGAGGCGCGGGTGACGTAGGCCTCGTACATCTCGCGACGCAGCTCGCGCTTGTCGGCGTAGCTCATGACGCCGTAATAGACGGGAAAGTCCAGCGTCAGCACCCAGCCCTTCTTTTTCTTGCGCTCGGCGTTCTGACGCGCCATGCCCAGGGTCGAGGCCGGCAGGCCGGCGAGCTCGCTCTCCTCGGTGACGTGCCGTTCCCAGCCATGGGTGGCGTCGAGAACGTTCTCCTCGAATCGCGTGGTCAGGCGCGAGAGCTCCTGCTGGATCTCGCGGTAGCGCTGCTTTCGATCTTCCGGCAGATCCACGCCGGAGAGGTGGAAGTCGCGCAGGGCATTGTCGATGATCTTCTGCTGTGCCTCGCTGAGGCGGGGATATTCCTCGCCCTCGCGGATGGCCCGGAAGGCGGCGTACAGCCCGGCATGCTGACCCATCTCGGTACTGTATTCGCTCAGTTTCGGCAGGCAGGCATTGTAGGCCTTGCGCAATGCCTCGCTGTTGACCACCGCATTCATGTGGCTCACCGGCGCCCAGGCCCGCTCGATGCGATCGTCCATCTCCTCCAGTGGCTGGACGAGCGTATCCCAGGTATAGGGGCCGCCGCCACTGAGCAGTTCATCGACCAGCTTGCGCGCCTCGGCGAGCAGGCTATCGATGGCGGGCTCCACGTGTTCCGGCCGGATACGGGAGAAGGCCGGCAGGGTGTTGGCCTCGAGGAGTGGATTGGACATGCCTGGTCAAACCTTTTAGTGTGCGCTCAAATGCCGCCGCGACGACGGCAGGGCGTAAATCTAACAGAGATCCCCGCAGCGACAAAATGGACCGCGCACAGGACAGTGAAACCCCGTACGCCGATCTCGGCCCCGACACGATCCTCGACGCCGTGGCCGCGCTCGGCATGGTTCCCTCGGGGCACCTGCTGGCGCTGAACAGCTACGAGAACCGTGTCTATCAGATCGGTATCGACGACGCCACCACGGGCGGGACCTTCGTGGTGGCCAAGTTCTACCGCCCCGGTCGCTGGGACGACGACACCATCCTCGAGGAACATGAGTTTGCGCTGGAACTGGCCGCCGCCGAGATCCCGGTGGTGCCGCCGCTGGTCCTGATCCCGCCCGGCGGCGACAGCGCACGCAGCCTGCACCGGCACGCAGGCTACCGCTTCGCCCTTTTTGAGCGTCGTGGCGGGCGTGCGCCGGAGCTCACCTCGCCGGAACACCTCCAGTGGCTGGGGCGCTTCCTCGCACGCATGCACCAGCTGGGGGGAACGCGGCGCTTCGTACACCGCCCGCGGCTCACCGTCGATCACTTCGGCCATGCCTCGCTGGCCTTCCTGCGCGAATGCGGCCTGGTCAGCCTGGAGGTGGCCGACAATTATTTCGATGCCGCGGCGCGTGTGCTGGAGGAGGTGGAACGAGGCTTTGCGGCCTGCGGCCCGCTTCGCGAGATCCGCCTGCACGGTGACTGCCATCCCGGCAACATCCTGTGGACCGATGCCGGGCCGCACTTCGTCGATCTGGACGACTGCCTGCAGGGCCCCGCCATCCAGGATCTGTGGATGCTGCTGTCGGGAGATCGCCAGCACATGGAGGGACAACTGGGGGAACTGATGAAGGGTTACCGGGACTTTGCCGATTTCGATCCGCTGGAACTCCACCTGGTAGAGAGCCTGCGCGCCCTGCGCCTCATCCACTACAGCGCCTGGCTGGCGCGGCGCTGGGGGGATCCGGCCTTCCCGCAGCACTTCCCGTGGTTCAACACGCCGCGTTACTGGGAGGACCAGATGGTGACCCTGCGCGAGCAACTGGAGCGGCTGGCGGCGCCACCCCTGAAGCTCGACTAGGCGCGCGACCTACTTGTTGGTCTTGAGCCCCAGCAGCTTGTAGATGGGGCAGAAACCCACCAGGCCGGTGATCACCAGCACGAGGCCGATCCAGCCCCAGGGGGTCTGCGGACCAACGAACACCAGCGCGATGAGTATCGCGCCGACGATGACGCGAATGACGCGATCGATCATGCCTTCGTTCATGAACATGCTCCTTGCTGCCCGTGGCAGTCATCGAGTTCCAGACATGCACGCCATCATAGACAACAGGGGCGTGGAAAAATTCTGATCCCCGTCAAGACAGGATGGAAAAGCGTCCCTATTCCGCCTTCCACAGCCCGGCAGCGGGATTGTCGGGATCCGGCACGCAACGCCCCTTCGGCGCCGCCGGCGTGGCGGCCGCTTGCGCGGGCTGCGCCTGCTGTTGCCGCGCGCGCATCTGGTCTTCATGGACGTGGCGGGTGAACTCCGCGAGGTGCTCGAGCAGTTCGGCGCGATCGCTGTCGCTACCGGGATAGTCCGTCGCCAGCACACCCATCACCGCCGCCATGTATTGCAGGCCGAGGGTGCCGTTTTCCTTCACTTCCTCGTCGTGCTCGGCAATCACGCGCATGATGTTTTCGATCAGTTCGCCACTGAGGCGAATGCCCTTGCTCATAGTCGGATACCACCTTGTCTGTTGTGTCAAAAGCCCGAAGAGCAATTCTACCGCCATGGCCCCCGCCCTGGCCATCGGCACAAGACCCGTGGCGCAAAGGGTTATTCGAAACTGGCGGCCTCCGCCTCCAGGTAGGCCCAGCTGGCATTGCGGCCCGCCAGTTGCGCGTAGTTGGCCAGGTGCGCCCATGCCCGCTGGTCCATGCCTGCGATGGCATCCTGCACATCGACGCCTTCGTCCACCATGCGCGTCATGTACGTATGCAGGGCCTGCAGGTAGGACAGGGTGGGAAACTCGAAGGCGGCCAGTGGGCCCGGTTCGCCGTGGCCGGGGATGAAGGTCGCCGAGCCGTATTCGCGCAGCGTCCCGAAGGTCCGAATCCAGCCGCGCACGCTGGAGTCGCGCAACACCGCCAGCAGGCGACCCGAATACAGGATGTCGCCGGCAAAGACCACGCCATCCTGCGGCACGTGAACCACCAGCGAGGCCGGCGTGTGTGAAGGTCCATGGTGGCGTACGCGCACCTTCACCTCGCCGAGATCAATGTCCAGGCCCTCGCTCACCAGGCGCTCGGGCAGCGCCGGCAGTGCCAGGCTGTCGGTTTCCAGGGCGAGAATGCGCTCGATGGCGGCAAGGTACTGGCCCGACAGGCGATCCATGCGCGCCCGTTCCAGGGGATGCGCCACCAGCACCACGCCGGCCCGTTTGAATACCGTGTTGCCCATGAAGCGGTGGGGCTGGGAATTGGTGTTGATGGCGAAAAGGATGGGCAGATCCGACACGCGCCGGATGTGGGCGAGCATCGCCCGCGCCATGGCCGGGGTATAACCCGTGTCCACCACCACGATGCCCCTGCTGCCGACGATGAAACCGAGGTTCATGCGGTAGCCCCCGTTGTCACGGCTCGGTGGCCCGAGGGGCCCGATCCAGGCCCACACGTGGGGGGAGACTTGCCGCGGCGGCGGCAGGGTATCCCCGGCGAGAGTGGCCGGCGGCCCCCCGAGGAGCAACAAAATCAGGTAGGCGAGGAGGCTTTTGTTTATCATGGTCGGCAGACGCGGGGTGGTAAATCCAGGGTAGCATTTGACCCCACTCGCCGCGCGGCGGCAAGGGCGGCCCGATGGACCCCGTATCATATTTGTCATTTCAAGCGAGACTGTCAGGAAGGAACATGGGAAAACATTACGATCTCATTGCCATCGGCGCCGGCAGCGGCGGCCTCTCGGTGGCCGAGCGTGCCGCCGAGTACGGCGCGAAGTGCGCGGTGGTGGAATACCAGAAGCTCGGCGGCACCTGCGTCAACGTGGGCTGCGTGCCGAAGAAGATCATGTGGAATGCCGCCGACGTGGCCCACGTGCTGCACCACGACGCCGCCGGCTACGGCTTCGACGTCTCGGTCAACGGCTTCAACTGGCAGAAGCTGGTGGAAGGCCGGCAGAAATATATAAAAGGTATCAATGACTGGTACGTCAACTACCTCAAGGACTACCGCATCGATCACGTGCGGGGCCGTGCGCGTTTCGTCGATGCCCGGACCCTCGACGTGGATGGCGAACAGATCAGCGCCGATCACATCGTCATCGCCACCGGCGGCTTTCCCACCGTGCCCGACGTGCCCGGCGCCGAGCACGGCATCACCTCCGACGGCTTCTTCGAGCTGGCCGAGCGCCCGCAACGCGTGGCGGTGGTGGGCGCCGGGTACATCGCCGTGGAACTGGCCGGCCTGCTCAACGCGCTGGGCAGCGAGGTCACCATGCTGCTGCGCGGGGCGCATTTTCTGCGCAACTTCGACTCCCTCCTGCGCGACACCCTCATGGAAGAAATGGTCGATGCCGGCGTCAACATCATCCCCGGCATCAACATCGGGGAGATCAGGAAAACCGAAGACGGCCTGCTGGACATCGACTGCCAGTGCGGCATCCGCCTCGATCACTTCGACACCCTCATCTGGGCCATCGGCCGCACCCCGGCGACGCTGGATCTCAATCTCGAGGCGGCCGGCGTGACGTTCGAGCCCAGCGGCATCATCCCCACGGACGAATTCCAGAACACCAACGTCCCCGGCATCTACGCGGTGGGCGATATCACCGGTCGCGCGCCGCTGACGCCGGTGGCCATCGCCGCGGGACGCCGCCTCGGGGATCGCCTGTTCAACAATCAGCCCGAGCGCCGACTGGAATACGAGAACATCCCCACCGTGATGTTCTCGCATCCGCCCATTGGCACCGTGGGCCTCAGCGAGGACGAGGCGCGCGAGATTCACGGCGACGCGGTCAAGGTTTATACCTCGCGCTTTACCAACATGTACCACGCGCTGACCGAACACAGCCCGCGTACCGCCATGAAGCTGGTGTGTGTCGGCGCGAATGAAAAAATCGTCGGCGTGCACATCATCGGTCGCGGCGCGGACGAAATGCTGCAGGGCTTCGCCGTGGCGGTGAAAATGGGCGCAACGAAAAAGGATTTCGACAATACCGTCGCCATCCACCCCACCGCCGCGGAAGAACTGGTGACGATGCGATA
>JALTLF010000022.1:17037-26421 GCA_027005735.1 Chromatiales bacterium
ATGACCATACGCCGCTTCGAGAATGTAGCGCCCGTCATCGACGCCTCTGCGTATGTCGATGACGCGGCGCTGGTGATCGGCGACGTGGCGATCGGCGCGAACAGTTCCCTGTGGCCCTTCGTGGTGGCGCGTGGCGACGTCAATGCCATTCGAATCGGCGCGCGCACCAACATCCAGGATCACTCGGTACTGCACGTCACCCATGACGGGCCGTACAATCCCGGCGGCCATGCCCTGCACATCGGCGACGAGGTCACCGTGGGACACCGCGTCATCCTGCACGGTTGCACCGTCGAGGACCGCTGCCTCATCGGCATGGGTGCCACCATCATGGATGGCGCGCTGGTGCGTTCGCAGTGCATGGTGGCCGCCGGCAGCCTGGTGCCACCGGGCAAGGAGCTGGAGAGCGGTTACCTGTGGCTGGGGTCACCGGTGCGTCGCCAGCGGGAACTCCGCGCCGATGAACTGGCCGCCATCGCCTACTCGGCGCAACATTATCAGCGCCTCAAGGATCGCCATCGTCACCCGCAGCACGAATAACAATATTGCGGAGCCTGTCCACCCGCGCATGTCCGCTTTTCGTATACTGACATGAATGTCACTGGCTGAGAGAACAGAAAACATGTATCCACACCCGGGCTCAACACGACCTCTGATTCTGCTGTCGCTGCTTGTCACGCTCCTGGCGGGCCTCACAGCTTGTAACGGTCGTGGCGTGCAGGAGACGTCCTATGAGATGCTGCGCGAGCGCGAATACCAGCTATGCCTCCAGCAGGGACGCACCGATTGCCGCCGCTATCAGAAATACGAGGACTATCAACGCCAACGGGATGAGGCTCTGGGCGGCCGCTGAGCAGAAACCTCCCATATTACGGGGTATTCCCGTCCGTCCGCCGTGGCGCACCACTTGTCCGGTTTTCTTTCCCTGGAGGTGGTACACCGATCCGGCCAGGCCTATAGTTTTAACAGGCAAACTACGCAAGGAGAGGTGTTGCCGTGGACCTCTTTGTCGGCAACTTCCCGCAGCACGCCAGCATGCGCGACCTGGCCCTGTTCTTCCAGGATTTCGGCGACGAGGCGGATTTCCAGATCATCGAGAAGCCGCGCGGCGACGCCCCCCCGCTGCGCTACGGTCTGGTGCGTATCCCGTCGGAGCGCCTGGCGCGCAAGGCCATCCGCAAGCTCAATGGCCGCAGCCTGCACGACCAGACGGTGACGGTGCGCGAGTACGTCTATCGCGCCTACAGCAACGACCGTCGCGCCGTGGGCTGGCGCAACATGGCCTGGAGTGGCGTGGAACGCCGTCGCCAGGAACGGCGCCATATCCCCGATCCCCAGCACAGCGCGCCCGGTCCCCGCGCTGCGGAGGGCGAGGAAGCCGGCGCCATCCGGGCCTGAGGAAGACCGCCCGCGCGGCTGTCCCGCCAGCGCCGGCTGGCAGGAAGGGGCGTCATGCGCCCTGCGCCATCTCCGCGCGCAGCTGTGCGATCACCGCGGGGGCATCCGGGCGCACTCCGCGCCAGACGTAGAACGACTCCGCCGCCTGCTCCACCAGCATCCCCAGCCCGTCACTCACCGTCGCCGCGCCATGGGCGCGGGCCCAGGCCATGAAGGGCGTGGGCTCGGCACCGTACATCATGTCGTAGGCCGCCGCGTCCGGCGCCAGCAGGCCGTCTGGCAGGGGCGGCAGATCCCCCTGCAGGCTCGCCGAGGTGGCATTGACGAGGAGATCGAAACGCGCGCCGGCGAGCTCGGCATAGCCGCCGCCAGTGACGGGGCCCAGATCGGCGAACCGGGCCGCCAGTTCCACGGCGCGATCCGGCGTACGGTTGGCGATCACCAGCGCCGCGGGTCCCTCGGCGAGCAGGGGCGCCAGCACGCCGCGGGCCGCGCCCCCCGCCCCCATGACGAGGATGCGGCGCCCCGCCAGCGCCAGGCCGAGGTTTTGCGTCAGGTCCCGCACCAGGCCCACGCCGTCGGTGTTGTCGCCGTGGATCGGCCCCTCGCCCAGTACCAGGGTATTCACCGCGCCGGCACGCCGGGCGCGGTCGCTGCGCACCTCGGCCAGCTCGAAGGCCTCCTGCTTGAAGGGCACGGTGACGTTGAGGCCCCTGCCGCCTGCGGCGGCGAAGTTGCCCACCGCCTGGGGGAAACCGCCGGGGTCCACCTGGATGGCGGTATAAACGATGTTCTCGCCGGTCTGCTCGGCGAACAGGCTGTGGATCTGCGGCGAGCGCGAGTGGCGCACGGGGTTACCCATCACCGCGTACTGGTCGGGGCGCGGCGCGAAGTCGAAGAGATCCGCCATGTCAGTCTTCCCGCAACCAGCCCGCCGCGCGCCTGGCGAAATAGGTGAGGATGCCGTCGGCGCCGGCGCGCTTGAAGCCGAGCAGTGATTCCATGACCACGGCGCGCTCGTCGAGCCAGCCGTTCTGCGCCGCCGCCATGAGCATGGCGTACTCGCCGCTCACCTGGTAGACGAAGGTGGGCGCACCGAACTGCTCCTTCACACGGCGCACGATGTCGAGGTAGGGCATCCCCGGCTTGACCATCACCATGTCGGCGCCCTCGTCGAGATCCAGCGCCACCTCCCACAGGGCCTCGTCGGAATTGGCCGGGTCCATCTGGTAGGTGTACTTGTTGCCCGCGCCGAGGTTGCCCGCCGAGCCCACCGCGTCACGGAAGGGGCCGTAGAAACTGGAGGCGTACTTGGCGGCATAGGCGAGGATACGGGTGTTGATGTAGCCCGCCTCTTCCAGCTCGTCGCGGATGACGCCGATGCGCCCGTCCATCATGTCCGAGGGCGCCACCACGTCGGCGCCGGCCTCGGCATGGGAGAGGGCCTGTTTGACCAGCGCCTCCACGGTGACGTCGTTCAGCACGTAGCCGGCCTCGTCGATGATGCCGTCCTGGCCGTGGGTGGTGAAGGGATCCAGCGCCACGTCGGTGATGACGCCCATCTCCGGCAGGGCGGCCTTGATGGCGCGCACCGCGCGCTGGGCCAGACCCTCGGGGTTCCAGGCCTCGGCGGCATCGAGGCTCTTCTTCTCCGCCGGGGTGACAGGAAACAGGGCCATGGCCGGCACGCCCAGCGCCGCCAGTTCCTCGGCCTCGCGCACCAGCAGGTCGATGCTGAGGCGTTCCACGCCGGGCATGGAGGCCACTTCCTCGCGCTGGCCCTCGCCCTCGAGGACGAAGACGGGGCAGATGAGATCATCGGTGGAAAGGCGCGACTCGCGCATCAGGCGGCGGGAAAACTCATCGCGGCGCATGCGGCGCATGCGCACCCAGGGGAAGCTGCCGCGTCCGGTATCAGGTCTGCTCACTCGATACTCCTCGGGGGGTTCTCGGCTGTCGTCGTGCATGCGGGGCATGTGGGTCAAACCTTACCGGAAAGCCGCCGATCAGGCCACCGGGTGCGACCTGGTTCCCGTTTCCGGCCCGCGCCCCCGGAACTTTGACCCCATGCGCTACACTAATCCGGTAATACTGATATAAACACCCCGCGGGGCTGCCCGGATGACCCGCCGACGCAACACGAGGAAGGTACCCATCATGACTTCAACACCTCACCCCGGAGGCCGCCACTGGCAGCGGGCCGGTCTCGTTCTTCTGCTGACGCTGTTCGTCGCCGGCACCGCCTGGGCCAGGCGCGCCCCGGATGAAATCCTCACCACCGCCGCGGACGAGATGATCACCGCCATCCAGAAGGATGCCGAGCGCATCAACGCCGATCCGGCCGAGCTCAATCGCCTCATCGCCGATATCCTCCTGCCCCACGTGGACATGATCAGCGCCTCGCGCCTGGTGCTGGGCAAGCACTGGCGCGGCGCCACGCGCGCGCAGAAGAAACAGTTCATTCTCGAGTTCCGCACCCTGCTGGTACGCTTCTATTCCGCCGCCCTCAGGGACTACCTCATCGACCACGAGGTGACCCGCGACATGATCCGCTTCCAGCCCCTGCGCGCGGAACCGGACGCCACCAGCGTCATCGTGCGCTCCGAGGTGATCCCGCCCAACGGCCAGCCCGTGCCGGTGCACTACCACATGCACCTGCGCCGCGGCCGCTGGCAGGTCTACGATGTCTCGGTGGAGGGCGTCAGCCTCATCACCACCTATCGCTCCAGCTTCGCCGGCGAGATCCGCCAGAAAGGGCTCGACGGCCTGATTGCCTCGCTGGCGAAACGCAACCGCGAGCTGATGGAGTCGGCGCGCCCGGTGAGCACCGCGGCCCAGTAGGCCACCCGTCCGCGCCGCGTGCCGTGGCCCGGCGCAGCCGGGGCGGTGGTGTCGGGCGGGCCGCTTCACTAAAATGCCGCCATGCCCGTCTTTCGTCTCCTCGCCAACGGTCTCGCGCCCCTGACCCTGCTCGGCACCCTGCTGGCCTTCTTCTTTCCCGCGCCCTTCCTGGTGCTGAAACTGCCCGCCAGCCTGCCGGACATGCTGGGCGGCGTGGCCCTGTACGGCTCCCTGTTCCAGCTCATGTTCGCGCTGACCATGTTCTCGCTGGGCCTGGTGCTGGAATACCGCGACCTCGGCGAGACCCTGCGCCGCCCGAAGCGCATCCTCCTCGGCGTCGCCACCCAGTACCTGGTGATGCCCCTGCTGGCCTTTGCCCTCGTCGGGCTCGCGGATCTGCCGCCGGCGGTGGCGCTGGGCTTTCTCATCGTCGGCGCGGCCCCCGGCGCCATGGCCAGCAACGTCATCGTCTATCTCGCCGGCGGCGCGCTGGCCTTCTCCATCGCCATGACCACGGTGGCCACCTTTCTCTCGCCCCTGCTGACGCCGACGCTGGTGCAGTGGCTGGGCGGGAAACTGCTCCATATCGACACCACGGTGATGATGATCAACATCCTCAAGATGGTGGTGGCGCCGCTGGCGCTGGGCATGTTCCTGCAACGCTACCTCGGCCCCCTGCGCGAGACCATTCGCGACATGGCGCCCGGCGTGGCGGCGCTGGCCATCATCCTCATTTGCAGTTACGCCGTGGCCGCCAACAAGGCCTTCATCGGCAGCCTCGCCCCCGCCATCCTGGTGCTGGTGGTGGTGCTCAACGCGCTGGGCTACCTGCTCGGATACGGCGCCGGCCGCCTGTTCGGTTTCGATCTGCGCCACCGCATCACCCTGGCCATCGAGATCGGCATGCAGAACGCGGGGATGGGCGTGGCGCTGGCGCTGGCCCAGTTCCAGGATACGCCCGAGGCTGCCCTGCCGGGTGCCCTGTTCGCCGTGTGGTGCATCCTCACCGCCGCCGGCGCGGCCAGCTGGCTGCGCCGCCGCGCGCCGGCCACTGCCGCGGTTAATCCCTGATCACTGAAGGGGATTCAGGCCTGCCGCGGCGGTCAACCGTTCAAACTTCCGGCGCGTTGTCCGCTATAGTTACAGGTATTGCGAGCCTCGGCACCCGCCGGCAACGCCTTCCGGCGCGCCACGACCGCGTGTAGACTACGGATCGCGATACGCCACGGATCCCGGGCGGTACTTCAGCTGGAACGAAGCACCGCATCCTTGTAACAGACGTTTGACACAGTCCCGATTGCCAGGGAACGGGCTCGCGCGCCAGGCTGTGCAAAGGCATCCACGATGCAACGAGTTCTGGTAGTCGAGCCCTCCGCCACCCTGCGCCATGTCCTGGACCGCCAGCTCCTGCCCGGCAAGTACACCCTCCACGCCGAGGCCAGCTATGCCGCCGCCCGCGCGCGCCTGGAGGCCGAGCCACGCAACTGGTCGGCGGTGATCCTCGGCTGGCCGGCCCAGACCGATGCCGACAGCGACGAGTTGCTGGCCCTGCTGTGCGAATCCGAGCACCGCGACATGGCCGTCATCGCCCTCGCCCAGCAGGTGACGCCCGCCATGCTGGGCTGGGTGGGTGGCCGTGAACACACCGCCTTCCTGCTGTGGGACAGCCACGACGAGGTGCGCATCACCCTCGACAAGCTGCTCAACCACGATGCCCTGGACGCCATGCCCGGCCTCGATCCCCTGCCGGCGCCGGCGACCCGCGTGCTGCTGGTGGACGACTCCCCCACCGCGCGGGTCAAGTTTCGCCGCCTGCTGGAAGGCGACAACTACGACGTCGTCACCGCCGCCGATCCCCAGGAGGCCCTGCGCCTCGCGCCCGACGGCCGTTTCGATATCGCCATCATCGACTATTTCATGCCGGAGATGACCGGCGACGCCCTGTGCCGGGAACTGCGGGCCCATGCGGCGACCCGCCACATCCAGTCCGCCATCCTCACCAGTACCTACCTCGACAAGGTCATCTCCGACAGCCTCGCCGCCGGTGCGGTCGAGTGCATGTTCAAGAACGAGTCGGACGACCTGTTCCTTGCCCGCGTGGCCGCCATGCGCCGCGCCGTCCATGACCGCCGACGCATCGAGCAGGAACGCCGTCGCCTCGCCCACATCCTCTCCTCCGTGGGAGACGGCGTCTATGGCATCGATGGCGACGGGCTGATCAATTTCGTCAACCCCGCCGCGCTGCGTATCCTCGATGTCGATCACGCCAGCGAAATCCTTGGCAAGCATCCCACCGATGCCTTCCACGACAGTTTCACCGAGCATGGCAAGGCGACATTGAACGCCGTGCAGCTCTACGAGCGTATCCGTGAAGGGGACGCGGTGCACAACATCGAGTCCACCTTCCGCCGCCGCGACGGCAGCCTGGTGCAGACCGAGCTGACCATCTATCCCATGCGTATCAGTGGTGAAAAGGACGGCGCGGTGGTGGCCTTCCGCGACATCACCGAGCGCAAGCTGCTGGAGAAGGAACTGCGCTGGCAGGTCAACCATGACAGCCTCACCAAGCTGCTCAATCGCAAGTTCTTCGAGGATGCACTGGAACAGGAAGTGCGCCGCCTGAGGCGCAGCGACGAACGGGGCGCCCTGCTCTACGTGGATCTCGATCGTTTCAAGTACATCAACGATACCGCCGGCCATGCCGCCGGCGACCAGTTGCTCATCGAGGCCGGCCACAAGCTGAGCGAGGGCCTGCGCGAGGGAGATATGCTGGCGCGCATCGGCGGCGACGAGTTCGCCATCATCCTGCGCAACATCGGCGACGAGGAGCTCTATGCCTGCGCCGAGCGCTTCCGCGAGACCCTCGTCGCCTCGCCCTTCAACTACAATGGTCGACCCTACGAGGTCCAGGCCTCCATCGGCGCCACCGTGCTGGATCGCAACACCTCCTCCACCGGCGAGGCCCTGGCCAATGCCGACATCGCCTGCCACAATGCCAAGAAGCGCGGCCGCAACCAGAGCATGGTATTCGACGGTGGTGAAGAAGACCGCACCACCATGGACATGGAGCTGGGCTGGTCCACGCGCCTGCGCAAGGCCATCGACGAGAACCGCTTCCGGCTCCAGTACCAGCCCATCCTGCTCCTCGAGCATGTGGACGAAGACGCGCTGGGCAAGGAGGAAGGCCGCCTGTGGACCGATCTCATCGACTCGGCCATTCCCGACGATACCCTCTACGAGGTCCTGCTCCGCCTGCCCGACGCCAGCGACCGTCTGATCCCCCCGGGTGCCTTCCTGCCCACCGCCGAGCGCTTCAACATGATGCCCGAGGTGGACTACTGGGTGGTGGACCAGGCCCTGCGTTACCAGTACCAGTTGCAGAAGGCCGGCATCCACGCGGGGCTCACGGTCAACCTCTCGGGGCAGAGCCTCGATTCCAGTGAACTCATCGCGCTGGTGCGCAAGCGTCTCGAGGAATGGCAGCTGGAGCCCTCCACGCTGGTATTCGAGATCACCGAGACCTGCGCCATCTACAACCTCGATTCCGCCCAGCGCCTCATCGGCGAACTGAGCGCCCTGGGCTGCCGCTTCGCGCTGGACGACTTCGGCAGCGGCTACTGCTCCTTCTCCCACCTCAAGCACCTGCCGGTGGAGCTCATCAAGATCGACGGCATGTTCATTGCCAACCTCATGCACGATCCCATGGATCTCGCCATCATTCGCTCCATCAACGACATCGCCCACTCGCTCGGCAAACGTACGGTGGCGGAGTGCGTGGAGAACGTGCAGTCCCTGCGTACCCTCAAGGCCTGTGGCGTGGACTACGTACAGGGCAATTTCATCTCCCGTCCGCTGGACCTGGTTCCCGAGGACCGCGCCCAGGCCGCCGCCGATCCCTTCGCCAGCGGCCTCATGTCGATAGACTCGGAGCTGCTCCGCCACCTGGAAAATTCCGACTAAATCGCCGGTTATTGCCCGTCCCGCCGGTCGGGGGGCGCGACGCTTTCGGCATCCGCGCGCGCCTGGTGTACAATGCCCGTCCTTTTCTCCGGGAGGACGGATCTTGGACCAGTACCGTGGCACAACCATCGTCTGCGTTCGCCGCAATGGCCGTGTGGTTATTGGCGGCGACGGCCAGGTGACGCTGGGCGACACCATCATGAAGGGCAATGCCCGCAAGGTGCGCCGCCTGTACAACGACAAGGTCATCGCCGGTTTCGCCGGCGGCACCGCCGACGCCTTCACCCTCTTCGAGCGCTTCGAGGGCCAGCTGGAAAAGCACGCCGGCAACCTCGTGCGCGCGGCGGTGGAGCTGGCCAAGGACTGGCGCACCGACCGCATGCTGCGCCGCCTGGAGGCCCTGCTGGCGGTGGCCGACCGCGATACCTCCCTGCTCATCTCCGGCAACGGCGACGTCATCGAACCCGAGGACGGCCTCATCGCCATGGGCTCGGGCGGCCCCTATGCCCAGGCCGCGGCCCGCGCCCTGCTGGAGAACACCGAGCTGGATGCGCGCGCCATCGCCGAGAGCGCCTTGAAACAGGCCGGCGACATCTGCATATATACCAATCACAACACCGTCTTCGAAGAACTCTGAGCCCGCGCCCCCATGTCGCAAATGACCCCCCGTGAAATCGTCCAGGAACTGGACAAGCACATCATCGGCCAGGATGCCGCCAAGCGCGCCGTGGCCATCGCCCTGCGCAACCGCTGGCGCCGCTCCTGCGTGGACGAGGCCCTGCGCAACGAGATCACGCCCAAGAACATTCTCATGATCGGCCCCACCGGCGTGGGCAAGACCGAGATCGCCCGGCGCCTGGCGCGGCTGGCCAACGCGCCCTTCATCAAGGTGGAGGCCACCAAGTTCACCGAGGTGGGCTACGTCGGCCGCGACGTGGAATCCATCGTGCGCGACCTCGTCGACGTGGCGGTGAAGATGACGCGCGAGAAGGCCGTCAACAAGGTACGCCGACGCGCCGAGGACGCCGCCGAGGAACGTATCCTCGACATCCTCCTGCCGCCGCCGCGCGGTGGATTCGGTTTCGACGACACCGGCAGCGGCGAAAAACCCGACAGCGAGACGCGGCAGAAATTTCGCAAGAAGCTGCGCGAGGGTGAACTCGACGAGCGCGAGATCGAGGTCGA
>JALTLF010000023.1 GCA_027005735.1 Chromatiales bacterium
GCGAGCAGGGCCTGGCGATGTTCGCCCTCGGGACGGGCATTGCGACGCGCGATATTGAGGGACTGGCGCCGGATCTCGCGGCGCACCTTGACGCAGAAGGGGCAGGTGGGAAACTCGTAGAGACTCAGCCGGGCGGTGAGCGCATCGAGCCGCGCCTGCGCCTCGGGGGGGCGCGCCACGCCCCGCGGCGTGGTGAGCCATTCGACCAACAGGACGATGGGGCCAAGGATCTGGCGCAAGCTGCGGAAAAAGAATCGGATCAACCACTTCATGGTGTTTCTACCCTGCCGGTTTGTCGTTTGGCATGGCGCCCGGCGGGGGCGCGTGCGCAGAGTATACCGCAAACGGTGACAGGAGGAGCCGTGCACAATCACGGACGAATACTGGGTCTATTCCGGGGCTATTCCAGATAGCGGGCCTGCCACTGGAGATAACGCTGACGCATGTACTCGGCAAAGGCGTGCTTGTCGTCGAAGCCATCCGGTGACACGGCATCGAAGACGTAGAAATTGGCGCGGTTGTTCTGGCTGTGCATGATGTGCCAGAACTTCTGCATCAGGGTGTACGGCTCGCGCCACTCGAAGGTTTCCTGTGCCTCGTAGTGAAGGAATACCGGCAGGATCGGCACGCCGGTACGCATGGCGGTCTCGAAGGCGCCGGTATAGAAACGCTCGTAGATCCGCCGGCCGCGGCAACCCCCCTCGGGAAAAATCGCGATATTGTCCCCCCGGGCGACGCGCGCGATCATGGCCTCCAGCGCCCTGTGGCGAGAGGCCGGATCTTCACGCTTGACGAACAGGGTATCGGCCGCCATGTTCATGCGCCCGACGAGAAACCAGTCACGCACTTCCTGCTTGGCCAGGGGATACACGTCGAAAACCGCCGGGATACCCACGTCCTCGAAGGCGGAAGGATGGTTGGCGATGAGAATGAAGTGGCGGGGCAGGGGACGCGCATTAAGCTGGTGAACGTAGAGGCGCACGCCGAGTGCACGCACGAAGGCGGCGCACCAGCGGCGAAAGAGGGGATGGTACCAGCCCCGCCGCAGGGGTCGCGGCAACCAGGACAAGAGATACATGAACAGGGTGAATACCGACAGTTCCAGCCAGCACCACAACAACCACAACCGGCGTGCGAGATAACTCACCATCCTTCGCGCATCCCTGGGTCAGTAACAGGCTTGTTCCCTTACAAACCTTAGGCAATAAATACCCCTTGCGCCAGACATCCGGGCCATGAATGTCACGGGCCCGACCACGGTACCGCGGCCGGGCCCGGAAAGGCGCGCTGGAAGCCCCCGCTGCTTCAGAGGCGTTTCTCCGCCCAGAAGGTCTTTTCCGGTTCCTGCGCGCGCAGTTCCTCGGCCTTGCGCCGCGCCTCGCCGTAGGTCATCTCCCCTTCCAGCTTGCCGGCCTCGAAACGACGCTTGTGGCGCCAGGCGACGATGTAGCCCGGATCAGAATCGTGTTTGGGCGCCATGGGATCATAGCCACTTGCTTGCATGACAGGCCTCCTTTGATTTTGACGTCAGGGAACACTGCCCCGTAATATGGGGAAGCCGGGATCGACTTCAAGACGCCGCCCGGGGTGGACGGGGGAGGAGGGGAGCATGAGCGAAGTGGACGTGGAAGGCAGTTGCCTGTGTGGCGACGTGCGTTACCGGGCAAGGGGGACGGTACGCGGTTTCTACCATTGCCATTGCTCCCGTTGCCGCAAGGCCACCGGTACCGGGCACGCCACCAATCTCATGTTGCAGGCCGCCGAACTCGAGTGGCTCGATGGCGCCGAGGCGGTGAAAAGCTACCGGCTCCCCGAGGCGAAGCGCTTCCGCAACAACTTCTGTGCCCGTTGCGGCGGTCCCCTGCCGCGCGACATCGAGCCCCTCGGTGTGATTGTCATTCCCGCCGGCTCGCTGGACAGCGATCTCGCCCTGCGCCCCGAGGCGCGGATTTTCCTCGACTCCCGCGCCGACTGGTCCTGCGGCGACGACCCCATCCCCGGCTACCCGGGCTACCAGGACACCGACCGGGAATGAACCTCCCACGGCCGCGGGGCGGCGGGTTGTGTGATCAATTTCCACACTTTTGTCCGGAAATTTGACGCAGGTCAAACTCTTCCCCACGGATTGTGTCTAAGTTTTACCGGTAGAGCGCCGCATTTCACCCGGTGCCCTGTTTCAAGTGCCTGATGTCAGGGGACAAAAAGATGGTATGCCGTAACCCGGGTTGTCTGGGTGACTATGACTTCGAAAACATCGCGTTTTTCGCGCGCAAGCGCTTCATCGACGGCTGGGACACCGTCTCCCTGCTCGCCCAGGCCCGCACCCAGCGTGAAAAGGAAGAGATCGCCCTGGTCGGCCTGCTGGACGTGGAAGACGAACAGATCCGCGACCTGCAGCTCAACTGTCACCACGCGGAGCGCTGTCCCCTGACCAACTGCCGCGAGCTGTTGCGCAAGCTCATCGCCGACGAACTCGCCGCCCGGCGCAAGGGCACACCGCGAGAGCACTGATCCCCGCTGCCGCTTCCCTGTTCGCGCTTGCCCGATAAGCTATCCCCATAACCCTGATTGGTGATTCTCCCTCGCGCCCTCAGGCGCTATGATTTTCCCCTGTCCCTGTACACCAGACTGGAGAGAACGCTGATCATGCCCGTAAATCGCACCATACGCCTTGTGCTTCCCGCGCTGCTGCTGGTTTTTGCTCTCGTACCTGCCGGTACCCTGGCGCACGAAGGAAACCATCCCGCCACCATCGAAGGCCACAGCCACATGTCCAACCCGCACCTCGATGCACTGATCCGTCGTATCGACCCCGATGCGCAAGGCCAGGATGGAAAATGGCAGTTCACCGTGGCGGGCACGCCGGTGATCCTCATCACCGACGAGAACGCCGACCGCATGCGTATCATGTCGGCGGTGGCAACGACCGATGAACTCGACGGCAAAACCCTCATGCGCCTGATGCAGGCCAATTTCGACAGTGCCCTCGATGCGCGCTATGCCGTGGCCCACGGCACCCTCTGGAGTACCTTCATTCACCCGCTCTCGGCCCTGCAAGACAGGGAGTTCCTCGAGGGGCTCGGCCAGGTGGTCAACCTGGTGCACAGTTTCGGCACCACCTATTCCTCGGGGGCATTGATCTTTCGCGGCGGCGACAGCCAGGGCCTGCAACGGCGCGAATTGATCGATTCGCTCATCGAGAAGGGCACCACCATCTGAACGTTCTCCGCCGCGCCTGCGGCGCCCGTGATCCCGGCGTTCAGCGACAGGGCAGCGTGACGGCATGGCAAAATCCACCCGCCTGTACTTTACTATAGGGACTGTGGACTGGCATGTCCCGGCGGGATCCGGGCAGGAGGCGAAACATGGCGACGGTGGAGACACTCCTGAAGCACAAGGGACACGAGGTCTGGCACATCGGTCCCGATGACAGCGTCCTGGACGCCATCCGGCTGATGGACGAGAAGGGCGTCGGCGCGCTGGCCGTGCTCCACGAGGGCGCGCTGGTGGGGATCATTTCCGAGCGTGACTACGCCCGCAAGGTCATTCTCAGGGGCCGGTCATCGAAGGACACACCCGTGCGTGACATCATGACACGCAAGGTGTTTCACGTGCTGGCCGATGAAAGCGTGGAGAACTGCATGCTCACCATGACCAGGCAGCATATCCGCCACCTGCCGGTCTTGGAGTCCGGCCGCCTCATCGGCATGATCTCCATGGGCGACGTGGTGCGTCACATCATTGCCAGCCAGCAGGACCAGATCAAGCACCTGGAGCACTGCCTGATCTGGGAAGAAACCTATTGAACGTATCGGTGCCGGCACGTCGCCGCCTCAGTCGAGATAGAGGGCGAAGTCCGTCGGGTGCGCCCGCGCGGTGAGCAGGAAACGGGCTTCCTCGTAGGTCCTGCCGTAGAGATCGGCACGGGGGAACAGGCGATAGGCGTACTCCAGGTAACCGATGGCCTCCTCGCTGCAACAGCGGGTATTCAGCAGGCTGAGCCCCAGTTGATAGGCAAACTCCGCCACCAGCGCATTCTCGTTGCGACCGGCATCGAACTTCTCCACCACGGGT
The DNA here is from genome assembly GCA_027005735.1 of Chromatiales bacterium. GTDB lineage: Bacteria > Pseudomonadota > Gammaproteobacteria > CAMYNG01 > CAMYNG01 > HyVt-448. The sequence goes on from JALTLF010000023.1 coordinate 4,075, forward strand.
GAGCCGGGGAAGTAGTAAACCATGTAACGGTGGAATTCCTCTTCCCGGGGCACGGCATGCTCGAACATGCTGCAGGGCACGGCCCGCTCGTCGTCGTCGTAGCACACACCGGTACCCCGATGAACGGCCTCGGCGGGGATCATTTCCGGCGGCAACAGGCTACAGGTATGCGCTTCGGTGGTGGCCGTGCGCTGCCAGACAAGTCGTTGCTGCCCGCGGGCGTCGATGTGCAGGACCCTGCGCGGTATCTGGCCGCCCTTGAAGAGCACCCGGAAGCGCTCCTTGCCGGCACGGTAATCCTGGCAGCTGAACAATTCCTCGCTGCCGGCCGGCCCGGCGCGGCACAGTGCCGGTGACGATATCGCCACGGCACCGTCGGGCAGGAGAGTGGGGCAGTCGCTGGCCAGGGCGGGCGACGTGCTCAGGGCAAGCAGGACGAAGGCGAGCAGGGCAGGCAGCCGGCCGGGGATGCGTCGTGTCTGTGTCATAGCGGCGAACCTCGTGGATCGATGTATCGTTTTCTCCCCACACCCGCCGAAACAGATAACTTTCTGATTTTCCGGATGACCTTGCCAAAAGCGCCATCCCTGTCCATTAAATCGTCAGCCGGGACGGGAACTTGAGGGATGGAAAGCAAAAATTCCGCCGCGGGTGCGACGCGGGCGGCCGCTGGCAATGGCCCGTCGCTTCTGGCACTCTCACGGAGTAGCGCTGCCACCGGGAGATCGCATGCCCCGTAGTCGGAAACACCCAGCGACATGCCGCCTTCTGGCGCGGGTCGCCCCTCTCGTCCTGCCTCTGCTCCTGCCCTTGCTCGTCATGGCCGCGCCGGGGACATCGGCCGCCGAGGATCTGCCCGACGAAGTGCGCTGGGCACTGGAAGATCTGTACGGACCCCATCGCGACCGCTGGCCGCTGCCGCTGCTGCGCCATGATCTCAACGGCGACGGCATCCCCGAACTCGTCGCCCCGGCGCGCGACTGCACGCCGCTGGCCGACTGCGAGGTGGAACTCTTCCTGTGCAAGCAGGCCAGCGGCACCACCTGTGTGGAGTATTGCTACGCGGGCTCCGGGATCTTTTCCGTCCTGCGCGAGACCGCCGACCGGCTCCGCTGCGAGGCCACCTGTGAAGGCCCGCGCTTGCCGCGCCCCGCGGCGGGCGTTCCACAAAGCCCGGCGATCACGGTAAGATAGGCCCGGAGCGAGAACAAAACCTACAATGTCGTTGCGGGGAGAATTGCGGGATGGAAGAGATCAATGTCTGGTTGATTGGCGGCGGCCTGGCCGTGGGCCTGGTTTTCGGCGTACTGGCGCAGCGCCTGCGCTTCTGCATGGTGGCGGCGGCGGGGAACTGGCTCTCCTTCCGGGACAACCGTCAGATCAGCGCCATCCTCGCCGCCTTTCTGGTTGCCATTGCCGGCACCCAGTTCCTGGAGATCTCCGGCCGGATCGCCATTGACGAGGCCGGCTACCGCAACGCCCAGTTCGACTGGCTCGGGGTCATCCTCGGCGGGCTGATCTTCGGTATCGGCGCCAGTTTCGCCGGCGGTTGCGCCGCCCGCACCGTGGTCAAAACCAGCGAGGGCAATCTCCACTCCCTGGTCGCCCTGCTGAGCTTCATGATCTTTGCCGCCATCACCCAGTACGGCTGGCTGGAGCCCGCGCGGCTCGCCATGACGGCGAAGACCGCCGTCGAACTCGAGTCCGGAGACGCCGGCCTGTTCGCGGTCCTCGGCATGCCGGCCCTGTGGGTGGCCGTCATCGCCTGCGTCGTCGTCCTCGGCGTGTTGATCTACGAGGCGCGACGTAACATCAGCTGGAACTATATCCTTGGTGGCGCGGCCATTGGCGCGCTGGTGATACTGAGCTGGTATATCACCGGCGATCTCGCCCAGGACGAGTTCGATCCCCAGAAGCCTTCGGCCATCACCATTTCCGGCCCCATGGCCCGCTTCGGCTACATGTTGACCGGCGCCATCCCGACGCTCTCCTTCCAGATCGCCTTCGTCATCGGCGTCGCCGTCGCCGCGCTGCTCAGTGCGCTGATCACGCGCGACTTCCGCATCATCGCCATCCGGCCCGGCATGCTGAAATACGCGGTCTTCGGCGGGGCGTTGATGGGTATCGGCGGTATCGTCGCCTACGGTTGCAACATCGGCCAGGGGCTGAGTGGCGCATCCACCCTGTCGCTGGAATCCCTGCTGGCGGTCGCGGGCATGGCAGGCGGCGCGGTGATCGGTGTCCGGTACCTGGACCGCGGCGGGGCCGACGACTGAATCCGTGCCGCTCGATCCCGCCGTTGCCGTCGGTGGGGAAGGGGGCGGCAAGGACGGGGCATGAAGTCCATGCAAGTTCGCTGGAACATCCCGCCTGCCGCGGATTTCCGGCCGGTTTTTTGAGGTGCCTGTCACGTGTTCTACGCCCTCAGACCAAGTCCCCTCCTGCTCATCTTCGTCACCAGTTACCTGTTCTGGCTGGCCTCGTTCGGCCCGATATTCATGCTTATCCTTGCCACCGGCTTCGCCCTGCTGGTGCCGGCCTATGCGAAGTACTGCTTCCTCGCGCTGGATGCCAGCGCCAATGGCCTCGCGGAACCGCCGGTGGCGGGGGTGGAATTGCTGGTACCCCACGGGGAGTGGCGAGCACACAAGTTTTCCTTCCCTTTCGTGTTCGGCCTGAGTGTCATCACCTGGCTATGGGATGGCATCGGGGCATGGCTCGCCTTTCCCCTGTTGTTCCTGTTCCTTGCGCTGGTTCCCGCCGCCATCGTCGTCATCGCCATCGAAGACCGCTTCCTGCGCGCGTTGAATCTGCGAGTCCTGCTGGAAGTGATCCACAAACTGGGAACCCGCTACTGGCTGTTGACCGGCCTGCTGTGGCTTGCCATACCCACCGTCTTCTACCTCGTCGTCCAGCAAGGCTGGCTGTTTACGGCCCTGTTTGTCCTTTTCTACAACCTGCTGGTGGTGTTTCACTGGTTGGGCAGGGCGATCTATGCAAGGCGTGACAGGTTTGACTTCGAACCCGCCATCAGCCCCGAGCGCGATGCCGCATTCGAGGAGGCGGAGCGCATCCGGCAGCGTTTTCGTGTCCTCGACCGGGTCTATGCCCAGCGCCGCCGGCCGGTGGCCATGCGGGAACTCCTGCAGTACATCGCAACCGAGCCCGAACCACTGACCGCGCATGCCTGGTTTCATGAGCAGCTCATGCAGTGGGAAAAACTGCGACTGCCCCTCGAACACGCACGCCACTATATCGCGGCCCTCAGGGAGCGCGGCAGGCACGCCGAGGCCGAGGCCATCCTCTCCCGCTGCCAGCAGGCCGACGCGGGTTTCACCCCGTGATCCCCGCCGTGAGGCACCACCCGGCTGTACACGCGCGGCTTCGCGTGCTATCTATTTTTCCAGTCCAACTGAATCGTGATCTACTCTGCCCATGCCACTTGCCGCGCGACTGGAAAAACTGTTCAAGTGGATCTTTCTGGTTTCCCTGACCGTTACGGTTGCAACCAGTCTTTTCAAAGATGTCTTGCCCGATCCCGATTTCTATGCCAATGCGGATCTCGGCGATCCCGTGCAAACACCGGCTGATCGGGATGCATTTTCGGTAAACGTCAATGGCCAGACCTATGTCATCACGCCGCGCTTCGACTACGAACT
>JALTLF010000024.1 GCA_027005735.1 Chromatiales bacterium
CGGCGGCTGGTTTCTCCGCCACAAGAAGGGCACCGAAGAGTTTTATGATGCCACCGGTCGCCTGCTGCGCATCGTGGAAAGCCCTTCGCGCCAGACCACGCTCACCTATGATGCCAACGGCAACCTGGCGACGGTTTCCGATCTGTTCGGCAACACCCTGACTTTCACCTATTCGGGCGGCCGGCTGGTCTCCGTGGCCGATCAGGCCGGGCGGACGGTTCAGTACGGCTACGACGGGGCGGGGAATCTCGCCACCGTCACGAAGCCGGACGGCACCACGCGCACCTATCACTATGAAGACACCCGCTTCCCCAACCTGCTGACCGGCATCACGGATGAGCGGGGCGTGCGCTATGCCACCTGGGCCTATGACGCCCAGGCCAGGGCTGTGCTCAGCACGCATGCCAACGGCATCGACCAGGTCACCCTCGACTACCAGCCCAATGCCACCATTGTGACCGACTCGCGTGGCAATACCACCACCTACAACTACACCAGCATCAACGGCTATCGTCGCCTGACAACGGTGGTCAAGGACGGCGTGACGACCACTTACAACTATCGCCTCGACAGCGACTGGACCAATCCCCAGGTGCGCCTGTACTCAAAGACGGACTCGGCGGGGATGCGCACCGACTATACCTGGAATACCCATACCCTGGCCTCTGAGACCCGCGCCGCCGGCACCCTCGAGGCCCGCGCCATCAGTTACACCTACGACGCCACCTTCCCCATGAAGGTCGCCACCCGCAGCGAGCCGTCGGTCTACGCCGGCGGCAACCGCGTCACAAGCTACACCTACGACAACTTCGGCAACACCACCGCCATCACCATCGAGGGCTACGCCCCCGACGGCACGCCGGTGACGCGCACCACCACCTTCCAGTACACCGGCCCGCTCAACCAGCTGAGCCTCATCGACGGCCCGCGCACGGACGTGGCCGACGTGACCACCTTCACCTACTATCCCGACAGCGCCGCCGAGGGCCCCAACCGCGCGCGCCTGTTGCGCGTCACCGACGCCAACGGCCTCATCCTGCGCGACAACATCCAGTACTCCGCCACCGGCAAGGTCTTGAGCGAGACCCGCCCCAACGGCCTCACGCTCAACTACAGCTACTACCCGGGCAACGACCGCCTGCAACGCCTCGACCAGATCGACGGCGCCACCACGCGCAGCCTCTACGTCACCTACCTGCCCACCGGCGAAGTGGAAACCCTTACCACCGGCTACGGCAGCCCCGCGGCCGTCACCCTGACGCTGGGCTACGACGCCGCCCGCCGCCTGGTGTCGATCACCGACGGCCTCGGCAACCGCGTGGACTACGTCCTCGACACCGAGGGCAACCGCACCGCCACCCACATTACCGATCCGAACGGCGCCCTGGCGCGCACCCTGAGCCAGACCTTCGACGCCTACAACCGCCTCGACGTCTTCAGCCAGGCCAACGAGACCGCCGACTACAACTACAAGCCCGACGGCACCCTCGACAGCCTCACCGACGGCAGGGGCAGCGTCACCGGCTACCAGTACGATGCCTTGAAGCGCCTCATCACCCGCACCGAAAACCTCGGCGGCGCGGACACCGCCACCGCCGACACCGTGGCGCGCTTCGCCTACGACGTGCAGGACAACCTCACCCGGGTCACCGATCCCAACGGCAACGTCACCACCTATGTCTACGACGATCTGGGCAAGCTGCTCAGCCAGACCAGCCCCGACACCGGCACCACCACCTACGTCTATGACGCCGCCGGCAACCTCGTGCAGATGACCGACGCCAAGGGCCAGATCTTCACCTACACCTATGACGCCGTGGGGCGCCTGCTCA
>JALTLF010000025.1 GCA_027005735.1 Chromatiales bacterium
GAGTTTCCAGCGCCTCGTCCAGCATCTGCGCGAGCAGGCGGAGATCTCGCTCAACCTGCCCAGCGACGACGAGCTGTGAGTGAATCAACGCGGGCCCCTGGCCCCGTCGTGGTCTTCGGTCTCGCCGAGCGCAAGCGGGAATGATCGGAAATAACCGGGAATAAGGAGAATCCAGCGCATGGGCCGCATCCCCCTGTTCGTGCAGATCCTCGTCGCCATCGGACTCGCCGTGGTGGTGGGTTACAACTCCACCACCGAGAGCAGCCTGTTCCCGCTCTACGATTTTCTCGGTACGCTGTTCCTCAATGCCCTGAAGATGATCATCGTGCCGCTGGTGGTATCCTCCATCATCATCGGCGTGGCGGGGATCGGCGGCACCCACGGCCTCGGTCGCCTCGGCCTGCGCACCTTGCTGTTCTATCTGCTGACCAGTTTCCTCGCCATCGTCACCGGTCTCTTTCTCGTCAACCTGATCCAGCCCGGCGTGGTGGGCACGGAACTCGCCCAGCAGATGATTGCCATGGCGGGCAGGGAGGCCGCGGGGGAACTCCCCGACCTCGCCGGGCACGACCTCAACGGCCTGTGGGGCGTCTTCCTCAGCATGGTGCCGCCGAATATCATCGCCGCTGCCGCCAACGGCCAGTTGCTGGGCCCGATCTTCTTCAGCATCCTCTACGGTTACTTTCTCGCCCGCATCGACGAACCCTTTGCCGAGAGCCAGTACAACTTCTGGCAGGGCATGTTGCAGATCATGATGAAGCTCACCGAACTCATCATGAAATTCGCGCCCATCGGCGTGTTCGCCCTGGTCGCCAGGGTCCTGGCCAGCATCGACCACGAGGTGCTGAGCGAGTTCGCCACCACCATCGGCCTGTTCTTCCTCACCGTGGTGCTGGCCCTGCTGGCGCACCTGCTCATCACCCTGCCGGCGCTGTTGTACTTCGTGGCGCGGGTCAACCCGCTGCGCCATTTTCGCGCCATGGCGCCGGCCTTGCTGACCGCGTTTTCCACGGCGTCCTCCTCGGCTACCCTGCCGCTGAGCATGGAATGCGTGGAAAAGAATGCCGGGGTCTCCAACCGCACCACCTCCTTCGTGCTGCCGCTCGGCGCCACGGTCAACATGGACGGCACGGCCCTGTACGAATGCGTCGTGGCCATCTTCATCGCCCAGCTCTACGGCATGGATCTGAGTTTCACCACCCAGTTCGTCATCGTCTGGACCGCGCTGCTGACCTCCATCGGTGTCGCCGGTATTCCCTCGGCCAGCCTCGTGGCCATCACCATCATTCTCGGTACCATCGGCCTGCCGCTGGAGGCCATCGCCGTGGTCTGGCTGGTGGATCGCCTCCTCGACATGATGCGCACCGCGGTGAACATCTTCAGCGACTCCTGCGGTGCGGTGATCATTGGCAAGCTGGAAGGGGAGAAGGGGATCCTGCAAAAGCCGGTCGTAAACGGTTCCTGAAGGGGCTGTTGCTTGTCACGGCGGCGCAGCAGGCGGGGCAGGAACTGGACTCCGGGTCTCGCTCCGCTCGCTCGGAGCGGTACGACTGACAGAGGTTGAAATGTCGGTCCCCCCGCCCCCAGGGCGGGGGACAGGGGGCGGGGATCAAGATCCTCGGTCCTCGCCAGTGCTCCGGGTCCATCGGCGCAATAGCGCGCTGATTTGCGCCGTCATTCCCGCGCAGGCGGGAATCCAGGAGAAACAGTCCACTGGACTCCGGGTCTCGCTCTACTCGTCCGGAGTGACATGACTGACAGAGGTTGAAATGTCGGTCCCCCCGCCCCCAGGGCGGGGGACAGGGGGCGGGGATCA